>CALKVG010000408.1 GCA_937998045.1 uncultured Myxococcales bacterium | reverse complement strand
ACTCAGGTCGCATGTGCGTGGCTATGGCTCGACCAGAACTAGGGACACCCCCTAGGCCACCAGCCTTCAGCGCCCCGCCGGGTCCTTGCCGCCGCGAGCCGCGAGGGCTACTCCCTAGTCGCCATGAGCGACCCCTTCGCCGCGAAGTCCACACTCACCGTAGGTTCCGATTCGTACACGTACTTTCGCCTCGGCTCCGTGTACGCGCAGCACGCGCAGGCCGCGACGCTGCCGTTTTCGCTCAAGATCCTTCTCGAGAACCTGCTGCGGACGCTCGACGACGTTTCGGTTTGCGCCGAAGACATCGAGGCGCTCGCCACGGTAGACCTGACCGAGCAGCCCACCCGTGAGATCGCGTTCACGCCCGCGCGGGTCCTCCTGCAGGACTTCACCGGTGTGCCTGCCGTCGTCGACCTGGCGGCGATGCGCGACGCGATGAAGAAGCTCGGAGGCGATCCCAAGCGGATCAACCCTCTGCAGCCGGTGGAGCTCGTCATCGATCACTCGGTTCAGGTCGACGCCTTCGCCTCGTCCGACGCTCTGACGATCAACACGCAGCTCGAGTACCTCCGCAACAAGGAGCGCTATCAGTTCCTCAAGTGGGGGCAGAGCGGGTTTCGCAACTTCAAGGTGGTCCCGCCGGGCACGGGCATCTGCCACCAGGTGAACCTCGAGTACCTGGCTCGCGTCGTGATGAAGAGCGAGGACGGGCGAACGGTCTACCCGGATACCCTCGTGGGGACGGACTCGCATACGACGATGATCAATGGCCTCGGCGTCCTCGGCTGGGGCGTCGGCGGGATCGAGGCCGAGGCGGCGATGCTCGGGCAGCCCGTGAGCATGCTCATTCCTCAGGTCGTTGGCGTGCGGCTCACCGGCGCTCTTCCGGAGGGTGCCACCGCGACCGACCTCGTGCTCACGGTGACCGAGATGCTTCGAAAGAAGGGCGTCGTCGGCAAGTTCGTGGAGTACTTCGGAGACGGTCTGGCGCACCTGCCGCTGGCCGATCGCGCGACGATCGCGAACATGTCCCCGGAGTACGGCGCGACGTGCGGCATCTTCCCGGTCGACGCGGAGACGCTCCGTTACCTGCGGTTCACGGGGCGCAGCGAAGCCCAGGTGAAGCTCGTCGAGGCATACTTCAAGGAGCAGGGCCTCTTCCACGCTCCGGGCGCTCCCGAGGCACGTTACTCGGAAGTCGTGACCCTCGATCTCGCATCGATCGTGCCGAGCCTCGCCGGCCCCACGCGGCCCCAGGACCGCGTCAAGCTCACGGAGTCCAAGGCGGGCTTCCGGTCGTCTCTGGAGAAGATGCTCGCCAAGAGCCCGAAGCCCAGCGCGTCCGACGCGAAGGTGCGCGCCACGATCGACGGCAAGGGCGCCGATCTCTCTCACGGTTCGGTCGTCATCGCGGCCATCACGAGCTGCACGAACACGTCGAACCCGAGCGTCCTCATGGCCGCCGGGATCCTCGCGAAGAAGGCCGTCGAGAAGGGGCTCACGCGAAAGCCGTGGGTGAAGACGAGCCTCGCGCCCGGATCGAAGGCCGTCACCGAGTACCTCGCCAAAGCGGGGCTCACTCCCTATCTCGACAAGCTCGGCTTCGAGCTCGTGGGCTACGGGTGCACGACATGCATCGGCAACAGCGGCCCCTTGCCGGAGCCGATCTCGAAGGCCATCGAGGAGGGGTCGCTCGTCGCCGCCGCGGTGCTCAGCGGCAACCGGAACTTCGAGGGTCGCGTTCACGCGGAGGTGCGCGCGAACTATCTCGCGTCGCCGCCGCTCGTCGTGGCCTACGCGCTGGCGGGCACGGTGGACTTCGATCCGTACAAGGACCCGCTCGGCGCGGGCTCCGACGGGGAGCCCGTCTTCCTGAAGGACATCTGGCCCACGCGGGCAGAGGTCGAGGCGGCCATCGGCGCGAACATCGACCGCGCGATGTTCGAGCGCGTGTATGGCCGCGTTTACGACGGCGACGACGAGTGGCGCAAGCTGAGCGTCCCCGCGGGCGATCTGTACGCGTGGGACGCGAAATCGACGTACGTGAAGAATCCGCCGTACTTCGAGGGAATGGGGCGGGAGCCCGAGGCCGTGAAGGACATCGCGAGGGCACGGGTGCTCCTCCTCCTCGGCGACAGCATCACGACCGACCACATCTCGCCGGCGGGTTCCATCAAGAAGAGCGGCCCGGCGGGGCAATACCTGCTCTCGCACGGCGTCGATGTGAAGGACTTCAACTCGTACGGCTCACGCCGCGGGAACGACGAGGTGATGGTGCGCGGCACGTTCGCGAACGTGCGCTTGCGCAACCTGCTCGCGCCGGGGACCGAGGGCGGCGTCACGCGCCACCTGCCGTCGGGCGACGCGATGAGCGTGTACGACGCAGCGATGCGGTACGCGAAAGAGGGTGTGCCGCTCCTCGTCCTCGCGGGCAAGGAATACGGCTCCGGTTCGAGCCGCGACTGGGCGGCGAAGGGGCCGAAGCTGCTCGGCGTTCGCGCCGTCCTGGCGGAGAGCTACGAGCGTATTCACCGGTCGAATCTCGTGGGAATGGGCATTCTGCCCCTCGAGTACACGCCGGGAGAGAACGCGAGCACGCTGGGGTTGACGGGCGACGAGACCTACTCGATCGAGGGCCTGAGCGACGCCATCGCGAAGCGGCGCGCGGTCGTGCGCGCCAGACGGGCGGACGGCTCGGTGCGGGAGCTCGTGGCCACGGTCCGCATCGACACCCCGCAGGAGCGGGAGTACTACCGCCACGGAGGGATCCTGCAGTACGTCCTGCGGCAGCTCCTCAAGGGCTGATCCGTGGTCCCGAATCCCTGCGCGCCGCCGGGCCCGCCTGAGCGCGCGCCTTGGACGGCCGAAGGAGACGGGAATCCGCGGCTGCATCGGGCCGCTCCGGTAGGTGCTGCCGCCGGCGCCTGCCTGGTAACCGCCCCAACGCGCTGCTAGCGTCCGGGCCGCCAATGAGCGCGGCCGTGGACACCGCCTTCGACGAGCAGCAGAACGCCAGCGCCTCGCCGCCCGGCATCGAGTGGCTCTACTGGCATCGCGCGCGGAATCGAATCATCCATCGCAAGCTCCGCCCCGTTCTCGTCCCCGGGGAGCCGGTCCTCGAAATCGGATGCGCCTCGGGAGCGGTCGTCGCCTACCTCCGCGAGCAGGGCGTCCCCTGCGAAGGCGTCGACCTCGCCACCCGCGGCTACGTGGTCCCCAGCGCCCGACCCCACGTTCGTCTCGGCGTCGACGCGTTCGCGGATGCGCCGGAGCGCCGCGCCGCCGTCGGCGTGAGCTTGCTCTTGGACGTGCTCGAACACCTGCCCGATCCCGGCGAGTTCCTCGCGCGCTGCGACGCGTCCTTCCCCGCCCTTCACCACGTCCTGGTCACGGTCCCGGCGCGTACCGAGCTCTGGTCCAACTACGACGTCTATTACGGTCACTACAAGCGCTACGCTCTCGATTCGCTGTCCGAGCTCCGGGTGCCTGCGAGCTTCGAGCTCGTCGATTCCGGGTACTTCTTTCACTCGCTCTACTGGGCTGCGCGCGCCGCCAAGCTGTTCTCGACGGAGCGCGCGACCGTGAATCGGGCGCCGTCCCATCGAGGCGTTCACGACGTCATCGGGCGCATCCTGGACTGGGAAGAGCGGGCGGCCCGCAGCTCGTGGCGGGGATCGTCGCTCTTTGCCCTGTACGCGCGAAAACGCCGCGACTGAGCCCGGCTCAGAACCCGCCCCAGCGCCAGGCCCCCCGCGCCCGCGCAGGCTGCCCTCTCGCAGCACGCGTGACGGTCATTGCGGCGGCGTGAGACCGGTAAAGTCGCCCACGCGCTTCGCGTCGTAGGGCCCGTTGAGCTGCCCCGCTGCGTTGCCTGCCGTGTTGAGCTGCCCGTACTGAAAGACGATCTGACCGGTCTGGTTGACCTGGATGACCTGATTGTTCAGCTGGTCGCTGATGAGCGTGTCGCCGTTGGCCAGGCGAACGGCGCGTGTCGGGAGCGGCATCGCGTTCCCGCCGTCCACCACTCCCGCATCGGTCCCCGTGCCCAGGGTTCGCGTCGCGGTGTTGTAGCTCCAGACGACGTTTCCGTTCGTGTCCACTTCGAGGACGAGGGCGTTGTTCGCGCTCGTGATCAGCGTGTTTCCGCTCGGCAGGCGGCTCGCAAACGCTGCGCCGGAGAGCAAGCCCGCGTCCGACGACGCCGCAGGGTACTGCCACACGGTGCCCCCGTCGTTCGCGATCTCGAGGACGCGGTTGTTGTTCTCGTCGGTGATGAGCGTGTTGCCGTTGGCGAGCCGCTCGGCGCTGTTCGGGCTGTTGAGCGCGGGACCGCCGTCGGCCGCGAGGGGCTGATACGTCCAGGCGATGGTCTTCGCCTGCGTGACCTCGACGATGCGCGCGTTTCCCTGATCGGTGATGAGGACGTTGCCGTTCGGGAGGTACACGCTGCACACGGGCACGCTCAATCCGCCGTCGTCGCCGTATTGCCAGACGATCCCCCCGTCGTGATCCACGATGAGGACCCGATTGTCCGGACAGCCCGCGTCGAGGGTGCAGCCGGCCATCGGTCCGGGGATGCCCGTCCCGGCGATCAGCGTCTGACCGTTGGGCAAACGTTCCTGGTCGTTGGGACCCACGACCGAGGTCGGGCCGGGAACCTGGCTGCCGTCGCCGAAAGTCCAGACGATGTGTCCGCTCGGATCAATCTCGATGACGCGGTTGTTGTACTGGTCGGCGATCACGATGTTCCCAGTACCGGCGTCACCGGCGTCGGGTGAGCTGCCGACGTCGGCCATGCCCGACCCATCGTTGGACGACGAATCCGGGCCAGCGCCCGAGTCCTGCGCGGCCGCCTCCGAGCCAACGGGTGCGTCGGCGACGCTGGCGTCGTTCCCTCCTCCGCTACCACCGCTGCTCGAGTTGCTGCATCCCACCACGCTGGCGCCGAGCACCACCGCCGTGCGAGCCGCACGAGCCGAACGAGCCCAACGAGATATGGCGCGCGTCGCACAAGTCGCACAAGACGCGTTCGGGTCCTTGACCATGGCAACCTCGCTCGATGTTGGAAGAAAAGGTGACGTCCCGCGGCAAGACCCTAGTCGCAGGTCCGCCGTTGGCGTCACGTGCGTGCGGCCACGGTCCCTTTCCGCCGCGGAAAGCGAGGGCCGTATCGCCGCAATGTTACACCGAGGTCTTCTGGCCGTGCAGCGTCGTCACCGGACGATGGGACGTACGAATCACGTTCTCTGCGACGCTGCCCAGAAGCGCGCGCGCGATGCCGCGTCGGCCGTGGGTACCGATGACGATGAGGTCCGCATCGATCTCCTCGGCCACCGCGTTGATCTCCTCCCAGGGAACGCCCTCGCGCAGCGTGCCCACGAGGGCGACTCCCCGGCCTTGCCGCTGCTCGATGGCGCTTTCCAGGGCAGCGCGCGCGGCCTCGCCGAGTCGCGCAGCGACCTCCGACGTCGCGATGAGCGCGCCATCCGGGAAGCCGATGACCGGGATCTCGTACGCGTGCATCACGGTCACGGATGCGCCGAGCGGGGCGGCGAGCTCGATGGCCCAGTCCAGGGCCAGGTTCGACGTCGCGGTGAAATCGGTCGCGACGAGGATGCGACGGAGGGTGGCCATGCGCTCCGCCGTCGCAAGCGCTCGGCCAGCACCCGGTTGAGCTCGGCCCCGGCGAGCAGCGCCACGGAAAGAAGCCACAGCGTCATGAGCGACACGCCGACGACGGTGAGGCCAACCTCGTACGTCCCGCCCGCGCCGCGGGCGACGCTGCGGCCCAGGTACCAGGCGTAGCCCCGGGCGAGGACCGAGCTCAGCGCCACCGCGAACGCCGCGCCGGGTAAGACGGGCGCGCGTCGATGAGCGCCTGGAGCCACGCCGACGCGGTAGAGCCCTGCGACCATCGCGACGGCGATCGAAGCGCCGACGGCAAAGCGAACGGCCGAGCCGACAAGGCCATGCTCCACCCGGAGAAAGGCGGGGGGAAGATGGCGACCCAAGACAGCCTGAATCCAGTCCAGTCCGGCACCGAGGAGCGCGATGCCGGCCACGCCGATCGACAGGCCGATGCAGGTGGCGATCGCCAGCAGCCTCTTTTTCCACCAGGGGCGTGCGGTTCCCGTCTGCACCTCGAGCGCCTCGAACACCGCGTGCACTCCGCTCGCCGCGAGCCAGAAGAAGGTCAGGGCGGCGAGCGGCGCCACGGATCCGCCCGGCCATGAAGCCACGCGCGCGACCTGCCGGTAGATGGGCTCTCGCAGCGGAACCGGCACGGGCGAAAGAACCCACGCCGCAAGCCACGGCCGGGCGGTCGCGAGCCTCGCCGCCGCGAGGCCTGCCACCGCTGCAAGGGGGACGAGCGCGAGGAACAGCCAGAAGCTCATCTGCGCTGCGAGGCCGAACGTTCGAGCGCGAGCGAGGCCCTGCAGAAACTCGCCGAGGCAGGGGACCACTCCGCCGAGGCGAATACGATCAAACGCTCGTCGACCCGCCCACGACATTGGAGCCGCGCCGTGCAGTGCACGTGCCTCGCGCAGGTGGCCTCCGGAGATCGGTCCGGGCGGAGGTCGCCCGTGCCGAACCGGCACACGCTGGCAACCCGGCTGCTGTGGGGGTGAGGCAAGCTGGCGCGGGCCCCCGAGGCTGTCGCGACCGTCTCATTGCCCGGGGTAGCGCGGACTGAATCGTGCTTTGAATCGTGCTTGGGGTTCCACGCCAGCCCCCACGCACATTACCTCCCGCTCGCTGGACGGCGAGCGGTCCCCAGCGCACGAGCGAATGGCACCCGACCCGACGGTGAGAACGCGCATCGCAAACCGGAGGCGTTGTGGGAAAACGTCCCGCCTGTACCTGCGACTGCTACCCGAGGCGAACCCGCTCCCGGCGTCGGCATCGGATGCGCTCGGGCCCCGAGTTGCGATGCCCCCGCGGCGATGCTTGCGAATCATTGCTGGGCGGCTATTCTGCGACGTGCTCACGGACGTTTCCCCGGCACGCTCTCTCGGCTCACGAGACCGCGGATCGCGCTCGACGGCGACGGCAACGTGTGGACGCGGCGGATTCCGCCGCCGCGGTCTTGCTACTGATCGCGCGGCTGATTGGATGGCAGACACTGACAGAGAAGCCCCTCTCTCTTCGAGGGGGTGATGGAGCCGCCAGCGAGAGAAAAGATACTCACATGGGAACGCGTCTTTACGTCGGCAATCTGTCGTTTTCGTCCACGGTCGATACGGTGCGCGAGGCGTTTTCGCGTATCGGTGAAGTTACGGATGTCCACATCGTGACCGATCGAGCCACCGGCCAGTCCCGCGGGTTCGGCTTCGTTACGATGGGGTCGCCTGCGGAGGCCCAAAAGGCCATCGAGTCGATGAACGGCGCATCCCTCGACGGGCGTGCGCTTCGCGTGAACGAGGCCGAGGAGCGCCCGCAGCGCGGCGGATTCGGCGGCGGTCCGGGTGGCGGTGGTGGCCACGGCGGCGGCGATCGGCGTCGTGGTGGCGGCGGCGGTGGTGGCGGCGGCCACGATCGTCGCAACCGCTGGTAGTCCAGTCTACGCACGGGGTAAGGCTCGAGGGGCGCGCCTGGCGCGCCCCGAGCCAAAAAGGAGCTCAACGGTAGAGCCCCGAGCGGGGCACGGCGTTGGTCCATCGCGAGGTGCCGTTTGACGAATCCCAGCATCCAGAAACGCCAGAAAGAGCGCGAGCGGCAGGAACGTCAGCGCGCCAAGGCCGAGAAACGCAAGCAGCGGAAGGAAGACAAGGCCGTGCGCGGGCCGGCCGCCGACGGTGTCGACCCGGACATCGCGGGGATCGTCCCGGGCCCTCAGCCCGTGACGGACGAGTAGGGGACGCCTGATGGCGCTCGGTCCCTATTGCGGCGGGACCGTCGGCGCACAGGTCGACACGCCGGCGCCCACCACCACGAACGAGAGCATGTCTCCCGGGGTGACCATCCCCGTCTTCGTGCTGAGGTGTTGCGGGACGGTGTTGCCTCTCGGCGCGATGTAGAAGTAGAAGTCGCCGCCCCAGAAGGAGAAGGCGTAGCCGCCCCTGCCCACGCTGACCGACGACAGGACGGTCGGAGCCGGGGCATCCGTGTGGCCGCTGCTCTTGTCGATGGGGCCGTACGAGCTGGGCGTCGTCGTGAAGAACCCGTAGAGCTTCGCGTCGCCCGTGCCGGTGAGCTCGGCGTTGTATCCCGCGGCCGGGCTGGTGTACGCGCCAACCTGGGTCAGCGTCCACGACGAGGTATCCAGCTTCGCAAGACCGAGCCCCATGCATCCTGCGCTCGGGGTGCTCTGAGTGCAGTCGCCCTCCGGACCGCCGTTGTCCGAGACGTAGAGCGTCTCGCTCGTCGATCCGGCTGCATTCGTCGAGAACCCCATACCCAGGTCGTTCGTGAATCCGAGCTGGGCGGGCTTGAAGGACGTCGGCGTGCACGCGAGCGGCGCGGTCGTGTTCATCCGGACGATCGAACCGTCGTGGAAGTTGACGTACGCGGTGGCCTGCCGGTCGATGGCCATCGAATTCACGTAGCTGCGCGGCGGGACGCAGGGAACCGCGCCGACCAGCGTGAAGGCGCTCGCCGAGGGGAACTGCGTCGGGTCGAACCTGTAAAGGTTGTTCGTATCCGAGATGACGTAGATGTACTGGCCGGCGCCGGGCGCACAGTCGGCAGAACCACCGTCGTCGCCGGGAGGAGGAGCCGCGTCACCGAAGCTTCCGCTGGATCCGCTCCCGCCGCCGGAAGACGAGCTCCCCGATCCGCTCGAACCGCCCCAACCGCCACTCGAGCCCCCCGAAGCGTTTCCCGAGCTTCCGCTGGCCCCGGCGTCGCCGAAGCCGTCGCCGGCCTTCGCTCCGCACCCGGGCGCCGCCAGCGAGAGGGCGGCACCGAACATCGGGCAGGCAACGAAACCAAAGGCACGTCTCATGACCGGGCCTCGCCAGCAAGAATCGATCTCCGCGCCTCGAGGGCGTGGGATTGGGAATCTCGCGAGGTTACTGTCCGCTCCCCGCACCGACCGAAACACGTCGCGAAACAGGCTCGTCGTGCCGCGTAACGGTGTTTTCGAAGAGGCCCGACGCACTCCGTCGGCGCGAATGTGCCGGGATGTGGGCTTCAGCGCAGCGACTCAGCTGAGTCCCAGACGGAATCGGCGGGTCCGTCCGTATAGCCGCAAAACGGAGGATGCGACGCCGACGAGCAACGGCCCGAACAAGAGGCCGACCGCACCGAAGGCCTTGATGCCGCCGAAGAGGCCCACGAACGTGATCCACGTCGATGTCGTGTCGCTCCTGCCCACGAGCTTCGGACGGACGACGTAATCGCACAAGACGACCACGGCGAACGTTCCCCAGGCGAGCTCGAAGATCCCGCGCACCCCGTGCCCGGTGAAGACGAGCGCCAGTCCCGCAGGAACCCAGACGAGGAGCGTACCGAAGACCGGTACGAGCGAGGCCACGGCCGTGATCGCGCCGAGGAAGGCCGGCTGCGGCAGACCCGCGATCGCATAACCGACGCCGGCGATCGTGCCCTGGACGACCGCCGTACCGAAATTGCCGATCACCACCGTCCGTCCGATACGCCGGATCTCGCGCATCAGGCGTCGGGTGTGGTGGGGGTTGATCGGCAAGAGATATTCGGCTCGGCGGGACAGTTCCGGCCAGTAACGAAGCACGTAGTACATCGTGAGGGCCATGAAGAAGAACGCGAGCAGGCCGTCGAAGACGACGCCGACGATCTGCGCTGCCCAGCCGGCGAGGGCGGTGGCGATTCCTCCGAGAGCCCCTCGGAGCCTTTCCACCACTTCACTCGGCTGCAACCGAAACACCGCGAACGGGCGCGCGAGCTCTTGGACGAGCAAGGTCGCGCCTCCGTTTGGCCCGAACCACTGCGGGGAGGCCGAGAGAACGCTGACGCCTTGGACGACGAGCAACGACAAGAGCACGGCGAACGTTCCGGCGACGAACGCCGTGACGATCAGCGTGGTCGCGAGCGCGACCAGAGTCGGCTTCCCGACCCTTCGCGCCGTTCGCCGATACTGCCCGAGGCTGGCAAACGCGAGCAGCGCGCCTACCACGACACCGATGCCCACGGGAACGACGACCCAGAGAATCGCCAGGACGGCGAGCCCGGCCATGACACCCAGCGCGCGAGGTTCGGCAGGCGCATAGTGCTGTGCCGCCTCCCGAGCGCGCAAATGTGCGGCATCGAGTCCGGGCTCGGCGGGGGGAGCGGCCACGACCCGATCGGGAGCAAGCTCGAAGCCAGCTTCACGCGTTCGTAGCGGCCTCTGCGCGTCGCACGCTGTCCACGATCTCGAGCCCGAATGCCGCGAGGACAAAATGGCGTGAGGGCGGCCCGATCGTCGATCGAGCCGCCCTCCTGAAGTTCACCTGTCCGTACTTGCTGCGTGTCGTCGCACGCCGCGCTCGAATGGGTATCGAGCGTTCGGACCCGCGGTTTCGCGTTCGATTGTGCGCGCATGACGCGAACCGCGCATCGTACCGTACGTCGTGAGCGTCCCGGCCCGGTCCGGCACCGTTCGCGCGGCGCGGACGCTTGGGCAGGATGGCCGGGCTCGTCGCCGCGGCCAGCTTCGACCGATTCGTTCCAGACCCGCTCGACTGCGCGGCCGCTTCCACGGCGTCGCAGAGCCCCTGGGCTCCCTGGAGGCCGGCGCCTTTCGGCGCCTCGCGCGATGGACCGCTCGCGCCGGATGGGCTGGAGCAGCCTTTGCCTTTAACGTCCCGGTCTCTGACGCCCCTCGTCGCCGACGCAAGCACCACCCACCGGCTTCCAGAACCGGCGAGCAGCTGAGCGCGTCGCGCGCGCCCGGGGGGGTGCGTGCTACGCGCCATCGACTTGCGGGGCCAAGGCCGTCGCCCTTCGTTGCGCTTGCGGCGCATGCGAGGGGACGTCCGGGGTGCCTTCGTTCGTGTCGCGATCGGGCGGATTGACCCGCGCCGCTGGACGGCGAGCGCTCCGGAAAAGCAAACTCGCCGCACAGTCGCACCGTTCTCGCGCGGGAGCCCGGCGGCGGGGCGTCAGCCTCGTCCACTGGTTTCCCTTGCCAGCATCCGGTCGTTCGAAGTGCCTTGCAGCCCCTCGCGCGAGCGAATGCGCGATGCGTCGGACCGACTTGTGCCGTCTCACGTTTCGTACGAGCACCCGCGCCCCGTAGGTTCCCGATGCGTCACGCGCGAGGCGCTTGCGTCATCGGGGAGATCGCCTGCTTCACGGCGGGCGATATCGCTTTGGCGGGCACGCACGCGGCGTCGGCACGGACGCGGTGTCCGGTGCGACGTGTGCGGGCCGAGCCGCTGGCATTTCTGTCGCTTCCCGTCCGGTGCGGACGCTCACGCGTCCGCGTGCGCCGGACGGGCTGCCGAGATCGTGGCCTCTGCGGGCGCGTGAACGCCGTGCTTCCGCCGACGATCCGAAATGCCTTCCATCGATCGGGAGCTCTTGCCCCGCGGCGTCCTTTCGGGCGCCCGGCTAAAGCTTCGTGCAAGCCTCGCGGTTTGGCCACCTCGAGGCCGACTGTCGATGCCTTTGGCGCAGGCGAACCTTGCGGAACCCCCGCGCCCGATCCCCGTTCGCGGACCTCCTTGCCAGGGAGGTCACGCTTCTCTGGATCTCGGCGCCGCCCGTCGACTTCTGCAACCGTAACGACGCGCGGGCACACCCGGCGAGCCCGTTCCAACCTCGCGCGCGAGAGGCGTTTTCACGCCGCCCATGCCCGGCACCAACGGCTGCCGGGTTGCGTCGGCCACCCAGCTGCGTTGCCGCAGCCGGGCGCCCGCGAGCCGCGACCCGTACGCAACGACTTGCGTGCGCTGCGTTCCACTGGCGTGGAGCGCGGGTCGAGGGTCGAAGTATGCGAAAGAAGTTCGGCGCGCGGTCGAACGACGTTGCGCGCCGCCCTTCTCGGCGTACCCCAGCACCCGAGTCACCGGCACGACTCGACGCGAACTCTGGATTTGTTTCGCGACTTGCCGCACAGGCCAAGACTCGTCTCCGAGACCCCCTCGCGAAAGGAGGGTTCGTCGAACGAATCGAGGTGCTTTCGCCGTGCCGGAACCCATACGCGAACGAAGGTGGTATCACCCACCTCGGTGCGCGCCCGGATCGGAGCCTTGTCACGCCGCCTCCGCAGAGGCATTGCTCCAGGGTCTCACACGCCTTTGTTGCCACGCCCGAGCGCCTGCCCCTGACGAGACAAGCGCGCGAGGAGGCTCGGTCGACCGCACCGTGAGGACCGAAGTCCCGCCGGTAGCGGCGCGCCGCAGCGCCCGACACGGTTTCTACGATCGAACGGGCTCGCGGGCAGATGTGCCGCGAACTTCACGTCGGCAATCTTCTACGAATCGAAGCTCTTCGCAATCGAAAAATGGGATTCACAATGCGATTTTTCGTCCCCTTCTCTTCCACTCGTTGCCCACAGGTTTGTCCACAGGTGTGGCCCGAGTCGGCCTGTTTTGCCTGCGATTGTCGCCGGCTGCGAAGCGGCCTCTCGATGGGGATTCCGCGACCTCAGCCCTATGTACTTTGCAGTTGAACGGATTGGATTGGGACGATGTCGAACAGTACTTCGTTTGAATGTCCGATTTGAACTGCCCGCACCGGAGCGTGACGTGCGTGGCGCATCCGCTCACTCGAGTCGAGCCGTGCTTCTGCCGTGCCCGTCACCGCTGCGACTCCGGAGCAACCAGGCCCTGCGCGTTCGCACCGGACTGTGGCGCTTGCGCGCCCCCGACGGACACTTCTGCCAGCGCCCGGCCTGCGAGGGCTCCGAGGAGCGCTGCGATCCACGTGGCAAGCACGAACTTCAGAGACGAAGGCACCCGCATGAGCGCCGAACGCTCGCAATGGCTGGACCACTCCAGCTCGTGCGTAGCTCCAAGGATGAGCGACGTGCGAAAACGCGATCGCGCGGCGCTTCTCGATTGGGACGGTCGACCGTGGGGATGAGACGCGGTGCACGAAGCGCCGGGGCTGCAACGGCCGGCGCGTGGGGCGTCGCCGAGAACCCACGGCACGCGCGGCGACGACGAGACCCACGCGCGTCGGTTGCCGCGCGCAGCAGCCGCGCTCCCGCTCGAGGGCGGCGCGGCGAGCCAGCGCAGCGGTGGCCGTCTCCCGGCGTGTCCGCTCGTGCTCGGGACGGCGCCCTTCGAGCGCGGATACGGCCCTCCCCTACCTCGTCGAGCTCGGTCGGCGGTAGGGCGGCCGGGTGGGCACAGGCTCCTGGATAAGCCGGTATCGTAAGCTCGTAGAGTCACCGGATGGTTCGCGCTGCCCTTCGCCGGCTCCTGCCTCATGCGGCGCTCCTTTTCGCGTGCTTTTCGCTCGATATCGGCGGCTGCGGGCGGCCCTCCGTCGCGCCCCCCTCCGGGGCCGGACCTCTCGCTTCGGGGCGCGTTCGAAGCAACGTCACTCGCGCCGACTATGCGGGCTCCGAAGCCTGCGTCGCGTGCCACGCGGACGTCGCCGCCGCCTGGCAGCACTCGCCGATGCACCAGATGACTCGCGACGCGCGCGGCGCGGTCGTTCGGGGTCCCTTCGACGGGACGCGCTGGCAGTTCAAGCAGGACGCCGTCGTCCTCGATCGCTCGGGGGCCGATCGGTTCGTGCGCGTCGAGTCCGGCGGGGTGACCAGGAGCTATCGGGTGACCCGTATCGTCGGCGGCCGTACCCGCGAGGACTACGTCGGCGTCGACACCGTCGGCGGTCCCGAGGAGCTCGTGCTGCCGGTTTCGTTCGTCTTCGCGACCGGCTCGCTCCGGTACAAGGGTTACTCGGTCATGGTGCACGAGCGCGCGTCGCTGCGCGCGGGCCCGGTCTGGAGTCGCACGTGCATCTTTTGCCACAACACCGTCCCCGAGATGGATCGGCTGCTGGGCACGGTGGCTGGGCCCGGGGCGCACGCCTACCAGGGCGAAGAAGTCGACCGCTGGCTTTCGCCCGACCGACGCGAGACCGTGCGCGTCACCGACGACGCCGGCTTCGCGAGCGCCGTCGGTGACGAGATGGCCCTTCTGGGAGGGGCCCGACCACCGGCCGGCCCGAGCTCGCGCGAGATCGCGCGACGCGCCATCGACGCGGTCCGTGCGGGGTTCGACGGCAGGGCGCTCGTGGAGGTGGGGATCGGCTGCGAGGCTTGTCACGGCGGCGCGCGCGAGCACGCTCGCGACCCTCGCGTGCGCCCTTCGATGGTGCCCACGGCGCCGTGGCTCGCGATCGCTGCGCCGCAGGGCGCCCGCGGCGCGGACGGCCAGGGCGCGACGCAGATCAACCGCGTGTGCGCCCGCTGCCATCAGGTCCTCTTCTCGCGCTATCCGTTCACGTGGGAGGGAGGCCGCCGCGACGGCGGGGCGGGCGGCAGTCACATCAACTCCGGAGAAGCCCGCGATTTTCTCCTCGGGGGCTGCGCAAGCGCGATGTCGTGTACCCGCTGCCACGACCCGCACGGGGCGGACGCGCCTTCCGCCTTGGCTGCGCTGTCGACCCCGGCGGGGAACGCCGTGTGCACCGGTTGCCATCGGGAGCTCGCCGATCGCGAGCGCCTGCGCGCCCACGCGCATCACGATCCGGACGGCGCCGGAGGCGCGTGCGTCGCCTGCCACATGCCCAGGAAGAACATGGGGCTCGAGGGCAAGCTCACGCGCTACCACCGCATCGGCTCGCCGACGGATCCGGCGCGCGTGCTCGGGGATCGGCCGCTGGAATGCGCGCTCTGCCATGGGGATCGAACGGTCGCGCAGCTCGTCGCCGCCATGGAGAAATGGTGGCGCGCGCGCTATCCGCGGCAGAGGCTCGAGGAGCTCTACGGTTCGATGGAGGCGAACGCCATCCGTGCGACGCTCGAGCGAGGAAAGGCGCACGAGCAGGCCGTGGCGATCGGCGTGCTCGCAGAGCAGGGCGTCGGCGCCCGCGACGCCGGACCGCTGATCGCGCGCCAGCTCGCAAACGAGTACCCTCTGGTCCGCGAGTGGGCGAAGCGCGCCCTCGACGCGATGGGGGTCGCGAACGTCGCCGCTCCTCCTCCGCCGCCCGTCATCGGCGCGGCGGGGGACGAGCAGCCGGAGGACTGATGGGGGCCGACGGACGCATCCTGTCTTTCTACCGGTTGGATCCCTGGGCACGCATGATGAGAGTGCTCCTGCTCGGTCCCGGGGGGCTCACGCTGGGCAGCCTGGTCATCGCCGTCTCGTTTCTGACCCATCGGTCGCCCAGCATTCGCGTCGACGCCGCCGCGGCGGGGTTCGTCCTCGTCGCGGGCGGCGCCCTCTACACGCTGGCCGGGATGCATCGGATGCTCCGGAACGACCTGGTCCTCGTACTGCGGACCGACGGGGTCGCGGTCCAGGTGGCCGCCGAGGAAACCCTCGTCCCGTGGGACGAGCTCGCGGACGCGCGGTGGGATGCGCCTCGGCGAGCGCTCGTCCTCGAGCGCGCGGGCGGCGCGCCCGTCGTGTTGCCGGGCCCCTTCGCACGCATCGCGGGCGGCGAGCTGGCGCAGACCATCGTGACGACGAAGCGTCGGCTCGCGATGAATCTGCTGCGCTAGTGCATCGACATCTTGTCGCCGGAGCCTTGCGTCGTCGACGGTCTGGGCCGATGGAGGACCCGCCACGGCGCTACCGCCGTGAAGGCCGCTCCTCGCTCACAAACAAGGAGCCGCGTCTCTCCCTTCCAGAAGCGGCTGGGAGCGCGCGTCAGCGCGCGCCGCGACCGCAGTCTTGCCACGAAGGAAGGAAGCCACGCGGCTGATTGCAAGCACGAGTGCGAACCTGAAACCGTCGCTCGGCCTGGTGGGCGGTGAGCAGACCGACGCCGTCTACTACCATTGCAATTCGTGGATTTACACGGGGGATGCATTGAGTCGACCGAAGCGCGCGACCGCCAGGGCCGGCGACGGCCGCGTTTGCGCCTCAGGTGTCCCGAGTATCGGGCTCGACGCGGCCGCGACTCGGGACACTATGCTAGACCGTACGGGTCGTGACGTCCGCCGCGCACCTCCGTCTGCAGTCCCTTTACGCCCAGAAGCCCGCGATCCTCGCGCCGATGGAGGACGTGACGGACGTCGTATTTCGCCGCATCTGTCGCGCGCGCGGCGCCACGATCGCGATGACGGAGTTCGTCAACGTCGAAGGTCTCCTCCGCGGCTGTCGCAACGCGCGCCGGAAGATTCGCCTTGGCCCCGACGACCAGCTCACCGCCATCCAGATCTACGGGTCCGACCCCGAGCGCCTGGCGGAGGCCGCGGAGCACGCCGAGCAGGTCGGCCCCCTGTTCTTGGACATCAACTGCGGCTGCTGGGTACCCAAGATCGCCGGCCGCGGCGCCGGTGCAGGCTGGTTGCGCGATCCAGCGGCGATGGTGGCGATGGCCAGGATGATCGTCGAGCGAGTCTCGCTGCCGGTCACCGTGAAGACCCGCATCGGCCTCGGGCCCGAGTCGCACATGCCGATCGTCGACCTCGCACGCCGGCTCGAGGACGCCGGGATCGCGGCTCTGACGATCCACTGCCGGACGGCGCAGATGGGCCATTCGGGCGCGGCGGACTGGTCGTGGGCGGCGCGGGCACGCGAGGCCGTGTCCATCCCCGTCGTCGTGAACGGCGACGTGCGGGAGGCCACCGACGCGAAGCGTGCCCTGGGCGAGACCGGCTGCGCGGGTGTCATGATCGGGCGCCGCGCGATCGAGCACCCGTGGGTATTTCGCGAAGCACGCGCGCTCCTCGACGAGGGGGCCGAGATTGCTCCCCCGACTCCCGAGGAGCGCATCGCCCTCTGCCGCGAGCACCTGACGGCGAACGTCGAGCAGCGCGGCGAGCCGTTCGGCGTTCACTGCACGCGACGGCACCTCTCCGGGTATCTGAAGGGGCTGCCCGGCGCGGCCTCGCTGCGACAGCGACTCAACGCGTGCGACTCGCTCGAGGGGTGCCTCGCCATCCTCGGCGACGCAACCGCTCGGGCCGCGTGAGGGACGCATGACGGTCGACGATTTCCGCGCGTCCGCCCGTCAGCCCCAGCCGCCGCCGGGACTGGCGCCGCTCCTCGATGCGCTCTGGCTCGACGTGCGGGGGGACTGGGACGGCGCCCACCGGATCGCCCAGGACGATGACACTCGCGAGGCCGCCTGGGTGCATGCCTACTTGCATCGCAAGGAGGGAGACGAGGGGAACGCCGCGTACTGGTACGGTCGCGCGGGTCGCTCACCGTACTCCGGCAGCCTCGACCAGGAGTGGGAAGCCATCGCGAAGCTCCTTCTCGCGCGTTGAACCCGCGTCAGAGTAGCGGCGACACGAGCCGGGCCGCGCCTTCCTTCATGCGCAGCGTCCAGGCGCGGGCACCCCATGGTTCCGGCTCGACGCGGCGACTCTCCGCCCGATACGACAGAAACACCTCGTGCAAGCGCGCGGCCGTCGACTCGTCGTGCACGAGCGTGTGCACTTCGAAGTTCAAGCGAAAGCTGCGCATATCCATGTTCGCGCTCCCGACGAGCGCCACACGCCCGTCCACGACGAGCGTCTTGGCGTGGACGATCCCGGGCACGTACTCGCGCACATCGACGCCCGCCTCGAGGAGCTGCCCGTAGAAGCTGCGGCCCGCGTGAAAGGTGACCCGGTGATTCGACCGACCGGGCAGGAGGAGCTGGAGGGCGACCCCTCGCATCGCTGCGAGCTCCATCGCGACGAGGAGAGACTCCGTCGGTACGAAGTAAGGCGTCGTGACCAGGATCTCGCGTTCGGCGCCCACGATGGCTCCGAAGAAGAGCCGATGGGTCGCCTCGTTTCGCGTGTCCGGCCCGCTGGGGACGATCGCGATGGTCGCGTTGCCGCCGCTCGTCGCGGCGGGCGGAAAGTACTGGTCGGGATCGATCGGCTCGCGCGTCGCAAATGCCCAGTCCTGGAAGAAGACGCGCTGGAGCTCGGCGGCCGCCGGCCCTTCGATGCGCAGGTGGACGTCGCGCCACCCGCCGAGGCCGCGCATCTCCCCGCGGTATTCGTCCCCGACGTTGAACCCGCCGGTGAACGCGGTACGCCCGTCGACCACGACGATCTTCCGGTGGTTGCGCAAGTTCACCGGTTGCAGGAGCACGCTGCGCATCGGGAGGAACTCCGCCACGCGCACGCCCGCCTTGTGCAGCGGCCGGCGCCACCCCGCCCCGACGCCGAGGCAGCCGTACCCATCGAGGAGGAGCCTCACCGTGACCCCGCGCTTGGCCGCCGCCACCAGGCGGTCGCGGAACCATGCCCCGGTGGCGTCGTTGCGTATCAGGTAATACTGCGCGTGCACGTGGTGGCGCGCGGCGTCGATCGCGGCGCCGAGCGCGTCGAAGGTCGCGTTGCCGTCCGAGAGAACCTCCACGCGGTTCCCGCTCGTCGCGCGGAGGTGCGTGAGGCGCGCGCCGACGCGGAAGAGCGCGCGCTCGAGCGAGCTCGCTCCGTCGAGGGCGGGGAGGGCGCCCGTGCTGTCGGCGGCGGTCCGCTCGTCGCGCGAAGCGGCCACCTGCGCGCGCACGATCGCATCGAGCTCGCGCTTGCGCTGCGCGGGCCACCGCACGCGGTCTCGACCGAAGAGCAAGAACAAGATCGCGCCGAGCGCCGGCAAGAACACCAGCGTGAGGATCCACGCAATCGTCGAGGACGGCTCCTTGCGGCGCACGAGCACGAGCGGGATGAGGGCGAGGGCGACCGCCCACAAGAAGAGTCCCGTGGCTCGCACGAAGAGCGGCAGGATCCGCTCGAGCTCGTACAGGATCATGCGGGTGCTCCGAGCATAGGCCGAAGTGCTACGCTCGCGTGCCGTGTCGATCCTTCGCCTCGAACTCGCGTTCGCGCGGGCGGTCCTGAGGTTGCCTCCGCCCTTGCTGAGGGCCCTGTTCGGGGCGCCGCGGATCTCTCCCGACGGGCTGCGCCTCGATCCGCAGACGCAGGCTCTCCTGGCGCTGTCCAAGGCGACTCGCCAGCCGGACGTCCCCGACCTCGGCGTTCACCGTGCGCGCGCGTACGTCGACAAGATCGCCCCCTCGCTCGAAGCGACCGCGGCGCCGGTGGACGTGCGCGACACGACGGTGCCGGGCGCGACAGGACTGCGCCGCGCGCGCGTCTACACGCCGCCCGGCGCGGGACCTTCGTCGCCGGGGCTCCTCTTCTTCCACGGCGGCGGCTTCGTCGTCGGGTCGATCGAGTCGCACGACGGCACATGCCGCGCACTCGCGAGCAAGGCGCGCGTCGTGGTCGTGTCCGTGGACTACCGCCTTGCGCCGGAGAACGTGTTCCCCGCCGCCGTCGACGACGCCGTCGCGGCGACCCGCGGGGTCCTCGCGAAAGCTTCCCATTTCGGCGTCGACCCGGCCGCGATCGCCGTCGGGGGCGACAGCGCCGGAGGTACCCTGGCCGCCGTCGTGGCGCATGCGCTCCGAGGCGACGCTCTGCGACCGGCCTTCCAGCTCCTCGTCTATCCGATCGCCGACGTGCGCGGTGGTACGCGATCGCGCGAGTATTTTCGCGACGGATACTTCCTCACGGCCCGAGCGATCGACTTCTACGTGAGCCAGTACATCCCCGACACGTCGCAGCACACGGACCCGCGGGCTTCGCCGATCCTCGCGCGCGATCTCTCCGGCCTCCCGCCCGCTCTCGTCGTGACCGCGGGCTTCGACCCGTTGCGCGACGAAGGCCGCGACTACGCCGAGAAGATGCGCGCGGCCGGAGTGGACGTGACCTCCATCTGCGCCCAGGGGTCGATGCACGGGTTCTTCAACACGTCCGGCGTGCTGCGGGAGTCGGCGAGCGTGTTCGACCTCGTGGTGGCGCACCTGCAGAAGGCCCTCACGTCCGCGCGCGTCGCGTCTGCGGCGTAGCGGTCGAAGCGTCGCGCAATGGCCGCCAATCCGTTCGCGGTGGGGAGCGGGCTCGCCCTCGCGTCCGCCGTCGCCTTCGGCGTCACGACGCCCTTCGTGCAGCGCTTCGGGCACGGCGTCGGGCCGTTCACGACCGCGGCGCTGCTGTACGGCGGCGCCGCGTGCGTCTCGCTCCTGCCACGGGACCGGCGCGAGGCGCCTCTGCACGGGGCCGACGCCGCTCGCCTCCTCGTCGTGGCTGCGCTGGGCGCGGTGCTGGCGCCGGTGGCCCTGGCCTGGGGCCTCCAGCGGACGAGCGGCGTCACCGCGTCGCTCCTCCTCAATCTGGAGGCGGTCTTCACCGTCGTGCTCGCCCGCGCCGTGTGGCGTGAGCCCATCGGCTGGCGCGCGGCGATCGCGGCCGGCGCGATGGTCGCGGCGGGGGTGCTCCTCGTGGCCGACCGCCGTGCCGCATCGGCCGCTGGGGGCTTGGGGGCGCTCGCGATCGTCGGCGCGACGCTGGGGTGGGCCGGCGACAACGTGTTCGGAAGGCCGCTCGCGGACCGCGACCCGACGCGGGTCGTCGTGGCCAAGGGCGCCCTCGGGGCGGCGCTCTCTTTCGTGGTGGCGCGATGCCTCGCGGAGACCGGGCCGCGCTGGACGTCGGCGGCCGCGCTCATCGCTTGCGGTGCGCTCGGATATGGCGTCAGCCTGCGCTTTTACCTCCGGGCGCAGCGCATCGTCGGCGCCGCGCGCGCGGGGTCCGTCTTTGCCGTCGCGCCGTTCGTCGGGGCCGTGGTCGCCTGGGCGCTCGGCGAGCGGGCCGGCGGCGCGGCGACGCTCGCGGCCGGAGGGCTCTGCGCGATCGGGGTGTGGTTGCACGGGACCGAGGCGCACGAGCACGAGCACACCCATGAACCTCTCGTGCACGAGCATGCGCACCGCCACGACGACGGCCACCACGACCACACGCACGACGTCCTCCCCGAGGGCGAGCACTCTCACCCGCATCGTCACGACGCGACGACGCACGCCCATTCGCACGGCCCGGACGCGCACCACCGGCACGGTCACTAGGTCGGGTTCGCGTCGAATCTTGTCAACGGAACTCCTTTGAGCAATGTTGTCGACGCAATGCATTCGCCGCAGAACTCCGGCGATCCGCCCGGCGGACCCCTGGGGCGCGCAGCGTTCCTGCTGACCGTCGTTCTCGCGGGATCGATCGTTTGGGTCGCGCCGCGGCCTCCCATGGGGGACTTGCCGGAGCATGCCGCCCAAGTCGCCTTGCTCCGCGACATGGCGCTGGGGCGGTGTGCTTGGGCCGACCTCGTGCGAATCAATTGTTTCACGCCGTATCTGACCGGTTATGCGCTGGCATTTGCTCTCTCCCTGGTGCTTCCGGTAATCGCCGCCTTGAAGGCCGCACTCTCGATCGCTTACTACGCATTCGTCTGGGCGTGCCTCGCGCTGCGAAAGAGCTTTTCCGGCGATCCCAGACTCGACTGGCTATTCGTCCCGGGCTTCTTCGGGTTTGCGTTTCAATACGGCCTTTACCCTTTTCTGATCGCGATCCCCGTCAGCCTCGGCTTCCTCCTCGTGGCAAAGCGCTTCGCCGAGGGCCCCACCCGCCGCCGGGCTGTCGCCGTGGTCGCGGCAGGCGTGGCGCTGTTTTTCTCTCACGGCATCGCCTTCGTGTTTGCCTGCGGTATCGGCGCGGGCTTCCTCTTGATCCGCCGCGAGACCGCTCTCCGCCGGGCGTGGACGCCGGCGCCCTACGTCATCCTGGGCGTCCTTGCCGTCACCCATTTCGTCTACGTCAAAGCGCACGATCCCGTTATCTCCATCGTCGACCAGCGCTTGCTCGACGTCGAGTGGGATTGGTTCAAGCCGTGGGGTTGGCACCGCGCAGTCAATTTCCCGCTATTTGCGCTCGTGGCCACGGGGAAGGACCCTATTCCCATTCTCTGCGTGCTGGTCGTCGCCGCGGCACCCTGGCTGCTGGGGCTGCGACCCCGCCGCGACGACCCGGTTCGGTGGATCCCGCTGCTCATGGTCGCGGTTGCTTGGTTTCTCGTCCCCGCGCAAGCGATGACGACCAACTACCTTTCGCAGCGGTTCGCCATTTTGCTGTTGCCCGCTTACGCCTTTCTCTTCCCGCGTCCGGACGGAGCGGGCGCGAGGTCCCCGAGTGGCGACCGCCGCTCGGCGCTCGTGCAGACCGCGCTGGCGCTCGCGTGCTGGGCGTTTCTCGCCCTCGTAGCCGTTCGCCAGCGAGAATTTGCGCGGGAGAGCGCGCCTTTCGAGGAGGTGCTCTCCGCAGCCGAGCCAGGGGAGCGAGCGCTGGGCCTCGTCTACTCCCCCGAGAGCGCGGTCGTCCGCAACCCCTATACATTTCACGTCTATCCCGTATGGTACGAGGTCGACCGACGGGGTTTCGTGGACTTCAATTTCGCGTACTTTCCTCCCGAGATGGTGCGCTTCCGGCCTGGTCATTTCCCGCCGGTTCCTCCTGGATTCGACGAACGCCCGGAGACGTTCAACTGGCGCACGCTGCAGGCACGAAGGTATCGCTACTTCTTCGTGCGGCACCTCACACCACTGCCCGACGGCTTCTTCGAAAACGAGGAGTGCCGCGTCGTCCTGCGAAAGCAAGCCGGCGCATGGTCGCTGTTCGAGCGCACGGAGTGTTCCGAGGGTGAGCACCCCGGTCCGTAATGCCGCTCCCGTCGCGGGGCGCGCGGCTTTTGCGGCGACCGCGCTGGTCGTGGTCGGCGCAGCCGCGATCGCCGTTCGAAGCGCGAGAAATGCGTCGAAGACGGTGCTGCCCGTTCGGCGGTCGATTCCCGAAGAGGCCCGTGCCGAGGCGCATGGCGCCGTGCCGGACCTCGAAGACATCACTCTCCGCACGTCCGACGGCCTGCGTCTGAAGGGGTGGTTTTCGCCCGGAAACCGCGGTGCGGTGGTCATCCTCGTCCACGGCGGCGGCGGTGACCGTCGCCAGCTTTTCCCCGAGGCAAGGCTCCTGGCGCGGCACGGCTACGGCTTCCTCGCCTACGATTCGCGTGCCGAGGGCGAGAGCGAAGGAGACCTCGTGAGCTGGGGGGATGCCGAGCGCCGCGACGTGGAGGCCGCGCTGGATTTCATCGGCAACCGCAAAGAAATCGATCCGCGGCGGGTGGCGGTACTCGGGTTCTCGATTGGAGCGTCCACCGCGGCGCTCGTTGCCGCGAGCGACTCTCGGATCCGTGTGGTGGTCCTCTACGCGATCTGGACGTCGCTCGAGGACGAGATGAAGCGGAATCGGGGCAAGTACGGAGCGCTGTCCTGGGCGCCGGCGCTCTTCGCGCTCCGCCACGCGGGCGTCGACGTCGATGCCGTCCGCCCGATCGATCGCATCCGCGAGATCGCTCCCCGCCCGCTCCTCTTCGTTGCAGGAACGCAGGACGACGACACGCCCGTGGCGATCATGGAACGCATGTTCGCGGCGGCCGGAGAGCCGAAGGAATTGTGGATCGTCCCCGGAGCCGGTCACGGGACCTACCTTGCTACGGCGCCGTCCGAGTACGAGGCACGCGTGATCACGTTTCTTGATCGAGAGTTGCTCCGCTAGCGCTCGCGCCGGAACGTCCCGTCGCCCGTCGTGACCAGAGCGACGTCGCCATCGCGCTCGGTCGCCCAGAGGCGATCGCTCGCCGGCACCGCGATCCAGTCGGAGGGCACCGCCCGATCGCACCGGTCGCCGTCGAACGCCTCGATCGCGCCCTGGCCCGGGCCGCCGAGCACCCTCGTCAAGCGCCGTACGACGAGCGCGCGGGGGTGGCAGTACTCGCGGTTGAGACCCACGCCGGGCTTCCCGGCGGAGATCACCGCGTACCTCGGGTGGGCCCTTGCCAGCAGCGCGGGGCTGGTCGACGTGTCGCTTCCGTGATGGGCGATCTGCAGCAGGCTCACCGGCGACCCGATGTCCAGGAGCCGCTCCTCGGCGTGCTCGGCGTCTCCCGTTAGGAGCACGGACGACGAACAGAAGTCGACGCGCAACCCGATCGAGCATTCGTTCGCGTCGTGTCGGCACGACGGGGGCCACGCCGGCGGAACGACGGGCGTCACGGTGACATCCGGGCCGGGTCGCAGCGGGAGGTCCCTGCGGTCCGGATCCACGACGCGGACGGGAACGCCGCGCGCCAAGGCTGCTCTGCGCGCTCGCTGCACCTCCGGGCCGTTCTCGTCGCGGCCGTTGTCCACGTACGCACGCACCGCGAATTCGGCGAGGATCTCGGGAGCGCCGCCTGCGTGGTCGGAGTGCGGATGCGTGATCCACAGGAGGTCGATGGGGCGGCCTGCGAGGTCTCGGCGGAGGCTCGCGCGCAAGTGCGTCGAGGCGACCTCGCAGGCTTCGCCGCAGCCTGTCCGGTTCGGACTGTCTCCGGCGTCGACGAGCACGTTTCTCCCGTCCGGCAGCGTCACCAGCGCGGAGAGGCCCTGGCCGACGTCGTAGAAACGGACGGTCATCGTGCGGCCGCCCCCGCAGGGAGCCGCCACGGCCGGCGCCGGATCGACGGGCTCACGGATCTGCGCGCCCTGAGGCATCGCTCTCCCCGTGTCGTCCGCCGGGATCCGCGAGCACGCGGCGGCCGCCGCCAGGGAAAGAAGGAGGGCGCGGACGGGAGCGGGCGTCGTCACGGCGTCGGCGGACGATACGTGCCCCCGCGGGACGTTGGCCAACTTCGTTCGTGCGCGGGCGTCACGGGAAGGCGCAGAAGTCGCCGCCGCCTCCGCCCACGGGAGGGATCGTCGCCGGCGTCGTCGACCCGTCGATCGACAGGAGGAACGCCACGATCTCGTCGATCTTCGTCTTCACTACGGTCGGATCGGTGTCGGTGAGGAAGTTCGGCGAGAGGGCGCTATAGTGTCCGCTGAAGACGTTGTTGCCCTTGCCGTCGGTCGCGGAGAAGAGCGACTCGAGCGTCAGCGCGTTGCCCGCGTGGAAGTACGGCGCGCCCGTCACGGCGTTGAGGAGCGCAGGCGGGTTGTAGCCTCGCCCGTCGCCGTTCGACGCGGCGTCGCCGCCCCCCTGGGCAGTCGTCTTCATGTCGACCCGGAGCTCGGCGATTCCCGCCGCCGGTTCGGCGACCCCGAAGGTGCCGACCGGGCGCAGGACGCACAGGATCTGGTCCAGCGCCGCCGGGTTGCTCCCGCCGAAGCGCATGACCTGGTTGGCGGCGGTGGTTGCCGGCAGGAGCGGAGCGGGGAAGCCGTCGAGCTGCGCCGGCGACCACTTCTTGGTCTTGAGCGCGGCGTTCGTCGCGGGTAGGGCGTCGTAGAACAGCGTCGAGATGGTCCACTTCGGGCCGCCGTGGCAGCCGCTGCACGCCGCGTCGTTGAAGAGCTGCGCGCCGGCGGCGACCTTCGCCGCGTCGAGGCCCGTGGCCCCGCGGGGAGAACGGATCGTCTGGACGTAGCGGTTTATCTCTTGCCAGTTGCCGAGCAAGCTGGCGAGGCTCAAGCCGAGCGGGTTCGCAGGGTCCGCAGCCTTCCCAGCCGACCCGTTCAAGCCCCCGTTCCCGGTGCCGTCGACGCACGTCCCGGTCGCGCACGCCGTTCCGATGTCGATTCGGTCGGAGGTCGCCGGCGGCGCGCTGTTCGTCGAGATGGTGGCGCCGACGCCGCCGGAGATGCCGCGGGTGTTCAGCTCGAAGTCCGCGAGCTCGTCGTTGATGGCCGTCCAGTTCAGGATCCGCTGATCGCTGGGATTGGCCTTGTCGAACGTTCCGTCCAGGCTCGTCGACTGGCGTGGCCCCCGGGCGAAGTACCAGGTGACGTTGTCGGTCAGGCCGTCGGCATGGCACGACTGGCAAGCGCCCCACCCCTGTCCCTTGAGCGACCACCGCCCCGTGCCGGTGTTGAAGAATCGCTTGCCGCTCAGGATCTTCGCCTCGTCGGAGCCCGGCGTGGGCGGCTGCGTCAGAGTCACGACGCTCGGAGCGGAGGCCCCGCCGGTCAACCCCTGCGCGTTCAGATCGATCAGGTTGGCGACGCGCGTGGTTTCGCTCACGGCGATGGCGAATTTCTTTCCGGTGTTGCTCGTGGCAAAGCCGGTCGGGTTCAGGCCCGCGCTCGCGGCGGGGACTCCCGGCGGGTCGAGGTCGATGAAATTGGCCGTCGAGGCCCCCACCGACTTCAGCGTCCCGGCCGTGGCGTCGAACACCAGCCGGAACGCCGCGTCCGCGCCGTTGGCCGACACGTATCCGACGGTCGCCCCCGCCACGAACGCGATGTCGCTCGAGAAGAGCGGGAATCTGCGCGTGCTGTCGTCCGGAACGTTGTTCGCGTTGTAAAAGTCGCGGAAGCTCGCGTTCAGGTTGACCGCGCTCCCGGGCACCTCCTGGCCGGCGCCGCCGTTGGCCGTCGTGTCGATCACCGAGACGAGCGGCGCGGTCGTCGTCTTGACGCTCGCGACGTCCACGCAGACGCGGTTCGCGGAGTCCGCCGCGGGCGCGATGCACGCCGCATCGACGAGGTTCAGCGAGGCGCAGTCGGCCGCCGTCGTGCACGCTGTCGTCGTCACCTTGGGACCCGTCGGACCGCGCGGCGACGCGCACACGGAGACGACGTACGCAAACCGCCCGTTGACGGCGATCGCCTGCAGCTGGTTCGGAAAGCACCCGGCGCGCGCCTCCTTCTCGTCCTTGAAGCCCATGTCCGCGAGCGGCCCGAGGGGGATCGTGTTCACGCTGTGGTCGGAAATCTTGACGCGATAGACGAGGCCGGACTTGCGAGTGTCCGCGTTCGATCCGTCCACGGCCTCGGGCGCCGTCGCCTGCGCGTAGTACTCCGTCGCGTAGATCGACTCGTCCTTGTCGTTCGCGTCGCCGTTGTTCGTGATGGTCAGGCTGCGCGGGTGCGCCAGACCTGGGCGCGCAGTCACCGCGCCCAGGGCGCCGGTCTGCACCAGGGGCGCGTTCAGGTCGACCGTCGCCTTCACGCTCATCGACGCCGTGTCGATAGCCATCAGCGTGCCGTCGACCCAGTTGGAGATCCACACCGTGGCGCCGGTGGGCGTCATCGCGATTCCCGTCGGCTCGGACCCGACGGTCGCGCTCGCGCCCGGCGTCGGCGCCGTCTGCAGGTTGGTCACCTTCACGACCTTCTGATCGCGCCGCAAGACGACGTAGGCGGTGGAATTGTCCGGGCTGATGACGACCTGCCACGGCTCGTTGCCCACCTGGACCTCGCCGATCACGCTGGCGGTGGGCGCGGCGCCTGCCGGATACGCGAGCCGGATGACCGTGATGGTCCCCACGTCGCGGTTC
>CALKVG010000407.1 GCA_937998045.1 uncultured Myxococcales bacterium | reverse complement strand
ACGCCGGCGCTCCTCCGCTGGAGCTCGTGCTCCCGCTGCTGCCACCGCTGCTCCCCCCGGTGCTTCCACCGCTGCTCCCACCGGTGCTTCCACCGCTGCTCCCACCGGTGCTTCCACCGCTGCTCCCCCCGCTGCTGCTAGTGCTCGCGCTCCCGCAGTCGGGCAGCGCCGCCGCGATGCAGGTCTCGATGTCGCCGCACGCCTTGGACGTGCAGTTGTCGGCCTCCTGAAGCGAGCCATCGCCGAACAGCTTGACCAGGTTCAGACATTTGGTCTGATCGATGCTGCCTCCGCACTTGGTGCTGGCGTTGCTCCAGTCGTCGCACAACGTCATGCCCTGCGCCGACGGGGCGACGGAGGCGACCGCCTGATCGAGACAGGTTGCCAGGAAGTCCGACCCCAGGACCGTCGCGCAGTCCTGCTGCGAGAAGCAGCTATCGGTCGACGCCGTCACCTCCCCGCGAAGCTTCGGAAGAGCGGTAGCGCAGCTGTTGTTGCACTGGTCCGTGCACGTCTGCGTGTCGCGCGTCTTGTCGCAGCTGTTGATGCGAGAGCACATCGCCGCGCACAGGCCCGGGCCCGTCTGCCCGTTCCCGCCTCCTCCGCCGGCCGTGTTCGACGTCGCGGCGCTGGAACACCCTGCCGCCCATGCCACGCCAAGCAGAGCCGCGACGGCGACGTTGCTCGTCCTCGAACGAATCAAGCGAATCTCCGAACGATTCATGAAAGTTCTCCTGGTTGACTGTCGCGAAGTGCCTCGCATGGCGACGACCCTGGAAGCCGCCACCCGATGCGCCCACCAGAGACAGAGACGCGTGCGCCGGGATGTGAAGCGGTCGCGCAATACAATCGCTCGTCGCGCCACGCACGAGGCCGAGGGTCCGAGGGGGCTCTTGACAGCCGAACGCCTCGCGGTACCGCTTGACCCGCGAGGAGGGCGAGCGCCCGGGCCAGCGCTTCCTAGACGCTCGAGCGTCGTGCCCCCGGCGGCGGCGTCACGCGCGAGCGCGGCATCGCGAGGGTAGAGGGCAGCGAGGCGGTGGAATTGGTCGCCCTAAGGAGACGGCGTGCCCGCTTCCCAGCGTGCCACGGTCCGCAGAGACGAGCCGACGGCTTCGGCCATCTCTCCCTGCGTGAATCCCATCTTCGCCCTGGCACGAACCACGGGCTCGCGGACGGTGCGCGACGGTCACGAAGGCCATCGTTCTCGTTTTATGCGGCGTCCCGGAGCTTCACCAGGACCGCGACGCCTCCAGGATACGCCAAGATGCCACCGACTGGCGTCGTCGCAGGCGAAGGACGTGCTTCGAGGAGCTCTTTGGCAGCCGGCTGGCGCCCATCTGGCATCTCGAGGGCGTACCCATCGGCGATGGATCGCTCTCGTGGCATGGTCTTGGCGTGATCAATGGCCCCGAGAGCTTCTCCTGGCACACGAATAGTCCGACCAGCTGCGCCACGAGCCCCCTCGTGGCACTTCGATGGCGATACGAGCTGCCAGGAATCGCCGTCGTGGCAGCCCGATAGCGATGCGAGCTGCCAGGAATCGCCGTCGTGGCAGCCCGATAGCGATGCGAGCTGCCACGAGTCGCTGTCGTGGCAGCCCGATAGCGATGCGAGCTGCCACCATTCGCTCTCGTGGCAGTTCGATACCCACACCGGCTGCCACGAATCGCTCTCGCGGCAGTTCGACAGCGCTTCCAGCTGCCATCGACCACTCTCGTGGCGGCTCGACTGCTTGACGGTATGCCAAGAGTCGCTCTCGGAGCCGTTCCGATGCGAGGGTCGAGGTCGAGCGAGCCGGCACGAATCGATCGATGAGGCTCCTAGAGTGGCAATGACGCGCCGCGTCCGCCAATCCGGGGGCTGTAGTTTCCTCCGTGGCGGAGCGCCAGGCGGTATGATTCGTAATGAATGCGTACTGCGTCAAAGCGCTCTTCGCTCGCGCTCGATGCCCTTGAGGCCGTGATGGACGCCCTCTCTCGGGTGCCTGCCTCCGACGAGAGCCAGAGGCTTGCCGGTGAGGCTCGAGCGTGCCAACGCGTCGTCCATAGCTGGCGGCACGCTGCGCCGAGCGCCGAAGAGCGCGAGGCCCTCATGAAGCGCGTGCTCAATCTGCACATCGCAACTGCTCAGCTGCGCCGCGACAGCGAACCGCCGTCCGGAACGCGCCGCTCGCGCGGAGACCCTCCGCCAGCGCGATAGCGCAGGGTGGTCGTTGGCGAGCGCCACGCGCGAGCGCGCCACCGCGGCCGCCGCCGCGCACTTGCTCCGGTTTCGTGGACAGCCCGAATTGCAATTGAGTGCGGTCGGAGTGTTCCCCGATGGCCTGGGAACGAAAGACGTTCACGAAGGAGTGCAAGGCCGAAGCGGTCCGTCTCGTTCGCGAGGGTGAGAAGCGGGCGCGAACTCGTGGCAACCATCGTGAACCGGGCAGGCCTGATGGGGGGTCTCCCTGCGCTGAACACGGGCCCGCCGCGCCGATACCGCTCGTTCAGGCTGCGCATGCATAACGTTCCCATTCGCCCTTTTCCAGTCAGGAAAATAGTCGCGCGCAGAGAAGAAGGCCCAGCGGGCATGTCGCTTGCGAGGGCAACGCCACAGAGGGATGCCCATGCAGACGCGACGCGAGTTTCTCACTAGAGCTACGGCAACGTTACTCCTCGTCCCGATTGCGAATACTTCGTGCAGTTCGTCGTCGTCGCCGTCCGCCGGCGGAGCATGCGACGGCGTGCAGACGACATCGAGCGTAGCGTTGGGCCACACGCACACGGTCTGCGTGCCCGCCGCCGACCTGAACAACCCGCCGGCTGGCGGAGCAACCTACACGTCGTCGGGCCCCGACCCGACACATACGGTCACGCTGACGCAGGCGCAACTCCAGTCCATTCAAGCGGGGCAAACCGTGATGATCACGAGCTCGGTTGCAAACAATCACACTCACGATTTCGCCATTCACAAGATGTGATCGCGTTCGTCTTCGTGTGATCGGGCGATCCCCTGCGATTTTGCCTCGGCCGCGGCACGCAATCGCCGCGCGCGGGGGGCTACGGACAGGCCGGTCGAACCACTTGCACGCAGTTCAAGAGAGGAGAAAGAGAAGATGCGCTTCTGTTCGAGCATGCCCGTAGCGGGTGCCCTCGTCGCGATGACGACTACGATGGCTTGCGGGAGCGCGACCGTCGGCCAGGCGCCGGACGAGACGAGGCGGATGTGACCGAGCGCGGCTGGGAGTTCGCATCGCTGACGCTGGGCTTCGACTGGCGAGGCAGCGACTCGTTCGGCGTTGGCCCCTTCCTCACCGGTACGGTCGCCGAGTACAACGTGGAGTCCGGCAAGCAGTCGTTCAACGGCGCGAGCGTGCCGCTCCCGCCCACCTCGCCGGCCAGTCACGAGCTGTTTTTCGGCGGCGTGCGGGGGACCGTCAATCCGTAACGCGCGAGGGTGCGGTCGGTCGCCGGGCGATGGGCATTCTGCCGCTACTCATGGTTCCCTTTTTCGCCCAGTCGGTCGTCATGGGCATCGACGAGCTGCACTTTCACCGAGCGCGCGGCCTGCCGTTCTGGGAGCGGGTCGGCCACCCCCTCGATACGCTGACCATCGTCGCCTGCTTCGCGTGGACCTTGCTCGCGCCTTGGAGCCGCCCGGGGCTCGTCGTCTACGTCGGCCTCTCGCTGGCGTCCTGCGCGTTCGTCACCAAGGACGAACCGGTGCACGCCAGGTGCTGCGCCGCGGGAGAGCACTGGCTGCACGCCGCGCTGTTCGTGCTTCATCCCATCGTGCTGGGAGCTGCGGCGGCTCTGTGGGCGGCGCAGGAAGGGCGCGCTCCCGGGTGGTTCGGCGCGGCTGCATGGGCGCGTCGCGCGCTGGCGCTGGAGCTCGCGGCCACCATCGGTTTCGGCCTCTACCAGGCGATCTACTGGAACGCCATGCGGCGACACGACGGACCGACGCCGCAGGAGTGAGCGCATGGGACAACGCGCCGCCGACAACGCCGTCTACGACCAGCTCGGAGACCGCTGGTACTCTGCGCGCGACGATCCCATTGCGCTCTTGCGCGCCGAGGCGCGGGCGCGAAACCCATGGATCGCCGCGGCGATCGAGCGAACGTTCGGCGATCGCCCCTGCCGCGTGCTCGACGTCGGCTGCGGCGGCGGGTTCCTCGCGAACGATCTGGCGCGACGCGGTCACGCCGTCACCGGTCTCGACACGTCGGCCGAAGCGCTCTCGGTCGCCGCCGCGCACGACGCCTCGGGCAGCGCGCGCTGGGTGCAGGGGGACGCGACACGTCCCCCGTTCGAGGAGGGCAGCTTCGAGGTCGTATGCGCGATGGATCTGCTCGAGCACGTCGCCGACTTCCGGCTGGTCGTGGCCGGAGCGTCGCGCGTGCTTGTCCCCTCCGGGCTGTTCTTCTTCCACACCTTCGATCGGAACCTCGCCGCGTGGCTCGTCGTCATCCAGGGTGTTCGGTGGTTCGTGCGCAACGTCCCCCGCGACCTGCACGTGTTGAGACAGTTCGTCCGTCCGCCGGAGCTACGGGCCGCGTGCGCCGAAAACGCGCTGGAGGTGATCGAGATGCGCGGTCTCTCGCCGGTGGTCGGCGCCCCGCTGCTGCGGTTGGTCGCGACCGGGGTCGTGCCCGATGACCTCGAATTTCGATTCACGCGCTCCCTGCGGCTCGGCTATAGCGGCTTCGCGCGCCGGCTGACTCGGTATATCTGATGCAGCCGCACGGCTGCATGCTGCTCACGTCGTTCCAGCTGGTGCGTCCTCGCAGCGAGGCGCCGCAGGATGAGATTCTGTCCTGGGTCGTCGACATGCACACTCGCGCCGCCGCGGCGGCGGAGAAGACGCCCGGCGGATTCGACTCCGGAGCGTTTCACGATCGGCTGCGTCGTCTCGCGCGCCACGTCTGCTGCGGAAGCGATCGGATCGCGACGCGCGGCTACTCGGTTCCGGAGTGGCTGAGCGCTTCGGGCACGGCGGCGCGCACGGATTGGTTCGCCGACGAGGTGCAGGCGACCTTCGAGCGGATGTATGCCGACGAGCCGGAGCCGCCGGACGATCTCGTGCACGTGACCTGCACGGGGTACGTTTCGCCCAGCGGCGCCCAGCGGCTGGTCTCGAGCAGGGGGTGGGGCAGCCGGACGAGCGTCACGCACGCCTATCACATGGGCTGCTACGCAGCCGTGCCCGCGCTGCGGATCGCGCTCGGCTGCAGCTGCACGGCGAACCGCCGCGACCGGGGCTACCGCGTCGACGTCGTGCACACCGAGCTCTGCACGCTCCACTTCGACCCGTCGATCCATACGGCCGAGCAGCTCGTCGTGCAGAGCCTCTTCGCCGACGGCAGCGTGCGGTACTCGCTGCGGGAGGACGACGGCGCGACGCGCGGGCTAGAGGTGCTGGTGCTCCGCGAGATGCTCGTCGACGGGACGGACGACGCCATGCAGTGGCGTCCCGGCGATCACGGAATGCGGATGACGCTCTCGCGCGACGTCCCCGAGCAGATTGCGCGCGGGATCCGGCCGTTCGTGGCCAATCTGTTCGAGCGCGCGGGCCTCGATCTCGCCAACGAACGGCGCCGCGCCGTGTTCGCCGTGCACCCCGGAGGGCCGAGGATCATCGACCTCGTCCGCGACGCGCTGGAGCTCGACGAGTCCCAGATCGCGGCCTCGCGTCGCGTGCTCCGCCGCTTCGGCAACATGTCATCCGCGACTCTTCCGCACATCTGGAGCGACGTGATCGAAGACGACGCGTGTTCGCGCGGGTCGCTCGTCGCCAGTTTCGCCTTCGGGCCCGGCCTCACGATCTGCGGATCGCTCTTCCGAAAGGTTTGATGGTGCGGCGCGACGGCGGGCGCCTCTCACGCCGTAGTCGTCCGAGCGGACGTCGTCTTCAGCGTCGCGGGGGCGTATTGCAGATTCCGGCACGGACCGCCTTCGCAAGCTTCACCGAGTCGCGTTCCTCAGCGGTATCGGCGGCGCTTTCGTCGAGGTTTAGCGCATGGCAGCGTACGCACTCCAGAGCAGGCGCTCGGCCGACTTCGGACCTGTATTCTGATAATATGAATTCGGTTCCCCCACACACCTCGCACCGAGGCACGACAGACATAGCGGGCATGCTAGCGCGGATACCGTTTCCTCGGAGCCGAGCGCGTTCGTATGACCGGTGAGATTGCGTTCTCCCCTGGAAAGAAGGGAAGCTTGACGTAGGCGTCGATCTCGCGGTCGAGCTCCCGCTGAGCGAGAACGATCCGTTCGCGAGCGCTCTCGGCGGCGCTCGGGTTCGAGCTGAGGGCTTCCAAGTACTCGACCGCGTAGGATCCACCGTTTCTTGGGAATGGAGGCGCGGCCGGCGCGGGTTCAGCCGCGAAGCTGCCGAGCCCCGAGTCGGGATTCGTCTTCGTTGACCTTCGGCGCTGTCACTGCTGCCCTTGCGGCCGCTCGTAGGTGCCGACCAGGTGCGCCCGGGCGAGCACGTGTCCGTGCATGGCCCGCTTGACGTCCCTCTCGGTCGGCCGCGCGAGCTGCAACGTCGTATCGAGCGCGTAGAGCGTGAAGACGTAGTGGTGCATCCCCTTCGGCGGACAGGGGCCGAGCCACTGCGCCTCGTTGCGGCTGTTCAGCCCGACGCGCGCTCCCGGCGGCGCCATTCCCATATCGGAGCTCCGAACACGCGCAGGGATGTCGTAGACGACCCAGTGCACGAACGGCCGTCGCGGCGTGTCGCGATCGTCGACGAACAGGACGAGAGACTTCGTTCCCGCCGGAGGCGCGGACCAGGACAGCGGCGGCGCGGCGCCCTTTCCGTCGCAGGTGAGCAGGACCGACATCTCACGGTTCGGCCCGACCATCGGAGAGTGGATCGAGAACGCCGGAGCCGCGACAGCCGGCCCGGCCACGGAAAGCGCGACTGCAAGGGCGCCCAACGCTTCGGCCTTCATGACGCACCTGCCGCTGCACCGAAAACTCCCGACTTTCGCCGCAATCGCGGCCGCGATTAGAACTGGCTACCGGCGCCCGGCAAGCGCCCAGTAACCGTGACCGCCGTTGCGCTTTGCGCCTCGGTTGACCGCGGTTCATAAG
>CALKVG010000406.1 GCA_937998045.1 uncultured Myxococcales bacterium | reverse complement strand
CTCCCGCGGCGCAGAGGGCGTCGAGGTCCGAGGGGGCGTATCCCTCGATGCGGGCCGGCAGAATCTCGCTCTCGAGAGACGACGCGACGAGCGGACATCCCTCGAGCTCGGCGAGCACGGCCAGGAGCGCGTCGCGTCCGCGGCGCCGCCGCGGGACGCCCTGCCATTCCGGGACGAAGCGGGCCAGCGTGCGCGAGTCCACCGGCTCGATCGCGCGGCGCAGCTTGGCAAGCGACTTGCGGCGTAGCGCGTCGAGCACGCCCCGCTCGCAGAGCTCGCGCCCGTCGTCGTCCGCCTCGAGACGGGGCGCCGGATCCGGTGGCGCAGGGAGGAAGGCCCCCTCGACGAGGCGTCCCTCGTCGACCAGGGCGCGAACGACCGGCGCGAGCGCGTCGCGCCCCACACCGAAGCGTCGCGAAAGCTCGCCGGCGACGAACGGCCCGTGCGTTCGCGCGAATCGCGCCACGAGCTCGCGGAGCGGCTCGCGCGCCGGCTCGAGCAGGGCCGACGGCAGTCCGGGGGGCAGAGCGACTCCCAGGCCGTCCCGCATTCTCGCGGCGTCCTCGACGGCGACGAGGCGCTTCTCGCCCGCAACCATGGCCTCGAACGCACGGCCGGCGCGCACCAGCTCCCGGGCCCACCGCGCGGCCTGCTCGGGCGGGCTGCACCGCTCGCGGAGCTCGTCCTTCGAGAGATCGCCGACGGCGAGGAGGATGTCGTGGAGCCCGTCCACGTGCGTCGCGGGGCGAAGGAGCCGCTGCAAGGATCGCGCGTGCTCCTCGAGGACCTGCGGATCGAGCAGCCCGCGGAGCTCGGCGTCGCCGAGCAGCTCGCGCAACCGCGCGAAGTCGACGGTCAACGCCTGCGCTCGCCGCTCCGCAGGCGGGGCGTCGCCGTCGTAGATGAATGCCGCGACGAACGCGAAGAGGACGCTCGACGCGAAGGGAGAAGGGGCGCGCGTGTCCGCCGTGATGACGCGCGTTCGACGCGAGGCGACGTCGCGCAGCACGGCGACGAGCCCGGGGAGGTCGAACGCGTCGCGCAAGCACTCGCGGTACGTCTCGAGGACGATCGGGAACGTCGGATGCTCGGAGGCGACCGCGAGCAAGTCGACGGCGCGCTTGCGCTGGGCCCAGAGGGGCGTCCGCCGGCGCGGATCCCGGCGCGGAAGGAGCAGGGCACGGGTCGCGCACTCCCGGAAGCGAGCGGCGAAGAGCGCGGTCCCGTCGAGCGAGCGCGTGACCATGTCTTCGATGGCGTCGGGCGAGGGGAGGAAGAGCTCCGCGGGAGGGGGCTCCTCGCACGCCGGGATGCGGAAGGCCATCCCGTCGTCGGTGTAGTGCAGGTCGGTCTCGACGTAGCGTTCGCGCAGGCGGGCCGCGACCGCGATGGCCCACGGAGCGATGACGCGCGTCCCGAACGGGCACATGACGACGACTCTCCAGTCGCCGACGTCGTCGACGAAGCGCTCGATCACGATCGTCCGATCGCTGGGGACCTCGCCGGTCGCGACGACCTGCTCGCGCACGTAGGTGGCCAGCGCTTCGGCCGCCTCCGGGCCGACGGAGTGGGCCGCGCGCAGGCCCGCAGCGTCCAGCTCTCCGGACGCGATGCGCCTCACGAGCGCGCCGATCCGCTCGCCGAAGGCGCGCGAGCGTCCCGCGCGGTCTCCGTGCCAAAAGGGCATCTTGCCCGGTTCGCCGGCCGCGGGCGATACGAGCACGCGATCCGGCGTGATGCGCTCGGCTCGCCACGACGACGCGCCCAGCAGGAAGACCTCTCCCTCGCGGAGCTCGAAGACCATTTCTTCGTCGAGCTCGCCGACGCGCCGCTGCCCTTCTCCCTCGGCGACCGCCGTGAAGACGCCGTACAGCCCACGGTCGGGGATGGTGCCGCCGTTGGTCACGGCGAGGCGGTGCGAGCCGGTCCTCGCCTCGACCCGCCCGCGTCCCCGGTCCCAGACGATGCGGGGACGCAGCTCGGCGAAATCGGCGCTCGGGTAGCGGCCGCTGAGCATGTCGAGCACGTCTTCGAACGCCCCCCGCGGCAGGTCGGCGAACGGAGCGGAGCGGCGGATCCGCTCGAAGAGGTCGTCGACCCGGAGGGATTCCATCGAGACCATCGCGACGACCTGTTGCGCGAGGACGTCGAGCGGATTGCGGGGATAGAAGGTCTCTTCCACCTCGCCCGCCGCCATGCTGGCCGTGGCGGCCGCGCACGCGACGAGGTCCTGCCGGTGCTTCGCGACGAGCACCCCGGACGGAACTCCGCCCACGACGTGGCAGGCTCGCCCCACGCGTTGAAGGCCCGAGGCGACGCTCGGAGGGGCCTCGATCTGCACGACGAGATCGACCGGGCCCATGTCGATCCCCAGCTCGAGAGACGACGTCGCCACGATCGCGCGCAGGTCCCCGCGCTTTAGCCTCTCTTCCATGGCGGCGCGCTTCTCGCGCGCGATCGAGCCGTGGTGAGCGAGCGCGAGCTCTTCCCCCGCGGCGTCGTTCATGGCCGCGGCCACGCGCTCGGCGAGTCGCCGGCTGTTGACGAAGACGATGGTCGAGCGATGGTCCCGGACGAGCTCCACCAGACGGGCGTGCACGCCGGGCCACGAGCTCACCGGGGACGCGCCGGGGGGCGCCTTCTCCTCGCGGGGGCTCGGCCCGGGCGCCTCGACGGCCAGACGGAGCGATTTGCGGGCCCCCGCGTCGACGATCGTCACCGGTCGCGGGGAGCCCGCCTCGAATCCGCCGAGCAGGCGTCCCACCTCGTCGAGCGGGCGCTGGGTGGCGCTGAGGCCGATGCGCTGGAGCGACGCGGACCCCGGTTCGCGCAGCGCTTCGAGGCGTTCGAGCGAGAGCGCCAGGTGCGCGCCGCGCTTCGTGGGCACGAGGGCGTGGATCTCGTCGACGACGACGGTCTCTACCGACGCGAGCGTCTCGCGCGCCGCGGACGTCAGAAGGAGGTACAGCGACTCGGGCGTCGTGATGAGCACATCCGCCGGTGAGCGCGCCATGCGTGCGCGCGCGCTGGCCGGCGTGTCGCCGGTCCGCACGTCGACCGTCGGAACGTGGACGGCGCGGTCGCCGCGGGTCGCGCGCTTCGCGATCCCCTCGAGGGGAGCTCGCAGGTTCCGTTCGACGTCTACCGCCAGCGCCTTGAGGGGTGAGACGTAGAGCACGCGGGTCTTCGGCCGCCCGCGGGGCCGCGCGCCCTCGCGCATCAGCCGGTCGATCGCGATCAGGAAGGCCGCGAGGGTCTTGCCCGAGCCGGTCGGCGCCAGAAGGAGCGTGCTCTCGTTGCGGGAGATGGGGGGCCAGCCGAGCGCTTGCGCGGCCGTGGGCTCGCCGAGGGTGGCGTGAAACCACTCGGACACGGCGGGCTGGAAGAGGTCGAGCGCGCTCACCGGTCTCGCATCGTAAGGCGCGGGCCGGACCATGCCATCTCCTCCCGGGCGCGCTACCTTTCGGGGTCGATGAGCGCCGCGCCTCGTCCGTCCTCTCCGCCGCTCGAACCGGAGCGGGCGGTCGACTACGATTTCTCCGAGGCGCACAAGGAGAGCTTCCGCGCCCTGGCGCAGTCGATGAGCTTCGTCGGCGTCTCGATGCTGCTCCTCGGCCTGCTCGGCGGCTCGATCTTCGCCTTCGTCGCGTTCTCCGAGGGGTACGCGGCCGCCGGCGTGGGCGTGATCGCGGGGGCCGCCCTCTGGCTTCCGATGGCCTGGTGGATCATGTCGGCCGGACGTTCCCTGGGTGGACTCGTGCGCACCCACGGCCGGGACGTCCCGAGGCTCATGGAGGCCGTCGGTCAGCTGCGGCTGCTCTTCGCCTTCACCCGCGTCGCGATCATCCTTTGCGCGGTGGTCGTCGTGCTCGTCGCGGCAGGTATCGTGTGGTGCACGATGGTCGGCCAGGCCGGCGGAAAGTGCTTCGGAGTCCTCGGTTGAGCCGTCACGTACCGAGGACGTCGCCCGCGGCGACCCCGCGGCCGGCGGCCCACTCGTTCGCGCGCATCGCCCGCCGGCCCTCGGGCTGTACGACGACGAGCTCGAGCGAGCCGCCGCCGCACGCGACGAGGACGCGCGATTTGTCGGCGACGAGCACCTGGCCCGCAGCCGCGCGCGCGTCCCGGGCGTCGAGCACGCGCGTCGCGTGCACCTTCACGACGCGACCCCGGAGGGTCGTGAACCCTCCCGGCCACGGATTCAGCCCGCGCACGCGGTCGTGAAGGCGCGCGGCGCTCTCGGACCACACCAGCGCGCCGTCCCCTTTTTGAAGCATCGGCGCCGTCGTCGCCTGCGCCTCGTCCTGCGGCTCGAGCGTGCATCGTCCCGCGACGTATTCGGGGAGCCACTTTCGCACCGCGTCCGCGCCCATCCGCGCGAGGCGCTCGGAGAGCTCGCCGGCCGTCTCCTCCGGCCCGATGGGCGTCGCGACGCGCGCGAACGTCGGGCCGGTGTCCATCCCGGGGTCGAGCTTCATCAGCGTGACCCCCGTCTCGGTCTCTCCGTGGACGACGGCCCACGCGATCGGCGCGGCCCCACGGTACTTCGGCAGAAGCGACGCGTGCACGTTCACGCAACCCAGGCGCGGCCCATCGAGGACGTCGGGGGGCAAGATGCGACCGTAGGCGACGACGAGCGCGACGTCGGCCGCCTGCGCGCGCACCCAGGCGCCGAACTCGCCGGTCTTCAGCTTGGTAGGCTGCACGACATCGAGACCGAGCTCGGTCGCGCGGACTTTCACCGCGGGGGGCTTCAACGCCAGCCCGCGTCCGGCCGGCTTGTCCGGCTGACAGACGACCCCCGCGACCTCCGCGATCTCGCGGAGCGCCTCGAGCGAGGGGACCGCGAACTCGGGAGAGCCGAAGAAGAGCGCCCGAAAGGTCAGTGGCCCCCCACCGTGACCTGCGCGCGCGGCTCGCTCACTTCCTTGTCAATCCCCTCGGCCACCCCGGTGAGCGGCGTCACGACCCGCAGCACGTACTTTCCCTTGTTCAGGGGTCCCGCCGGATCGCGAGGGTAGCCGCGACCGGGCAGCGCTCCCTTCGCGCGCTCCTTGGACGCCCACTTGTATTTCACGGCGTTCCATTTCAGCGAGAGCTTCGCGGTGCCCAGCGGCGCGAGCGTCACCTTGGCGACCTTCGTCTCCGGCTGCGGGGCGTTGTTCGCCTCCGAGGGGAGGGACGGCTCGGGGCTCGACGGGTTGTCCGCGCGGGAGCCCTTGAGCGTGTACGCGTGGAAATCGAAGCGCGGCTCGGGATCGACCACGAAGTACAGGGGCAGGTCGGTCTTCCCCTTGTTCTTGTACGTGACGGTGACCTGCGCGGTGGAGCCGGGCGCGACCGTCGGCGAGTCGAGCGTGACCTTGATCTCGAGGAGGTCCTTGACCTCCTTCTGGTCCGACATGGCCTTCGTGTCGGGCGCTTCGCAGGAGGCCTGCGAGATGACCGCCAGCAGGTCGGGGATGTCGAACCCGCCGCACGGCGTGGGCGCCTTCGCCGCGTCGTCGCCGCCCACCGGCTTCCCGCTGCCGGGCGTCGGTGCGCTCTCGGCGGTGGGAGCTCCGACCGCCTCGGCGGAGCCGCCGCCGTCGGCGGACGCGCTTTCTTCGGTGTTCGCCGGCTCTTCGGCGGGCTTCTTGGCGCCGCACGCGCACAGGGCGAAAAGGGCGAGGAGGACGGCCGTGTTTCCGCGAGCGATCGGATTCATAGGGGCCGCGACCATATCACCGCCGCCCGGGTGCTTGCACGCCGGTCACCGGGCGCCGGGGAAGAACGGCGCCACAGCGAGCGCGACTTGCAGCGCGAGCAGCCGGTTTCCCCGGACGGTCACCCCGCCATCGGCGAGAGCGTCCTCGGGCGCGAGTTTTCCCAGGAGCACGCGCTCGATCGTGGCGAGCTCCGCCTCGACCACGACGTCCGCGTCCTCCGGATCGATGGGCCGGCGCGTCGCCGCGCCGAACCCGAAGACGATCGACACGCGCTGTCCGTCGTCGTGCACCGTGGCGAGCTCGACCCGGCCGCTCGCCATGGCGACTCGCCTGAGGACGCGCGGATCGCTCATCGTGGCCACCCCCGCGACCGGCGCGAATCGCGGGATGAGGCGCTTCGGGCCGGCCGCGTCCTCCAAAAACCGCTCGGCCGAGCGCGCCGTGGCGTAGACCCAGAGCTTGGCGCCCGCGTCTTCTCCCTCCTCGACGGCGATCTTCCGACCGCGGATTCTCAGCGTCCAGCTGCCGCTTCCCTCGATGCGGACGGCCACGGCGAGCGCGTCGACCGGGGCGTCGTCGGGTACCAGCCGCTCGTGCAGGGCAGGGACGACTTCGGTGACGAGCGATTCGACCGTCGTGCCCGGAGGGATCTCGATCGGGAGCATGGCTGCGGCGCCTTCATGCCTCAGGCGCGCCCGGGCGGGCAAGTCCGGTCGAATGCCTCGCACGGGCGTAGGTCGCCGGGCTACATTCACGCCTCGAGTATCCGACGCCATGCCCCGAACGATGAACTTCAACCCGGGTCCCGCGGCTCTTCCCTTACCGGCGCTCGAGCGTGCGCGCGCCGAGCTCCTCGACTTTGCCGGCAGCGGGATGTCCGTCATGGAGCACTCGCACCGCGGCAAGGAGTACGAGGCCGTGCACGAAGAGGCGATCGCCCTGCTGCGCGAGCTCCTGGGCATCCCGCAGAGCCACGAGATCGCGCTTCTGCAGGGCGGTGCGTCGATGCAGTTCGCGCTCGTCCCGATGAGCTTCTTGCCGCCGGGCGGTTCCGCGGACTACGTCGTGACGGGGGCGTGGGGCGAGAAGGCGCACGCAGAGGCG
>CALKVG010000405.1 GCA_937998045.1 uncultured Myxococcales bacterium | reverse complement strand
TTCTGCCTGTCTCGTGGGCTCGGAGATGTGTATAAGAGACAGGTCGTACGTGGCGCTCAGCGTGAGGCTCGGGACGATCTTGAGCGCGGCCGACCACGATTTGTGCGCACCCTTCTTGTCGCCCTTGCGGAATTGCTGCGCGCCGATGTCGCGGAGAAGGTCTGCGCGCACCTCGTCGCTGCATTTCTTCGTACCGCAGGCCTTGAGCGCCCTTTGCAACTTCTGGATGCCGGCCCCGTACTTGGCCGCCACGAAGTCTTTCTGCGCGTTTTTCATGGCCTTCAGCGCAGCAGCCTCGGTCTTCACATCGGCCAGCGCAGTCGTCGCGGCGGTCATGCCGCCCAGAGCCAGAAGGAGTGTCAACAGGGTGGTTCGCAACACGTGACCTCGCTCAGTTTTGTACAAGCTTCATCCCGTTGGACATGAGGGGCTGCACCGGTGTGATGTCAGTGACCGGCGTATCGGCGATGTAAACAAATCGCAGAGTCTTGAGCTGCGCGAGCGGCGCCAGGGTCTTCACCTGGGTCTTCTTGATGCTCAGCCGTTCGAGCTTCTTCAAGCCGGCGATCGGCGTGAGATCGGTAATCGCGTCCTCGTCCAGCGTGAGCTCGGTCAGGTTCACGAAGGATGCGACGGACTTGAGCTCGTTGTCGCCGATCAGCGTATGCGACAGATCGAGGCGGTCCATACGCTTCAGGCCCTCGATCGGGTGCAAGTCTTTCACCTGGCTGAGCGAGACGCGCAGGGTCTCGAGCGTCGACAGCTTTTGGATGGGCGTCAGATCGTCGTAGTCGCCGGGACCCAGGAAGAGGTCTTTGAGCGACGTGAACATCGGAAAGATGCAGGGGTCGATCTGGTGAAGGCGCGCCGTCGACAAGTTGATCGACTTGATGCGCCCGAGGTCCGCGGGTGTGATGTCACCCGCGTCCTTGCCGAGCTTTCGGCGCACCTCGTTCTCCAGGGCCTCGTCGTCGAACTCGACGCTCGTCGGGTGGGGCTTGCAGTCCGAGGCGCTCTTTCTCTTCCACGTCGCCGCGGTCGCCGACGGCGCTGGAGCCGTCGGCGCGCTACTCGCGGATGGCGCCACCGCTGCCGCGGCGGCCTCCGGGGCGGTCTTGTATTTGTCGTACTTCGACTCGTCGCAGGCTGCGCCGAGGAGCACAAGCGCGGCGAGAGTCGGTCCGGTCGCTCTCATGGGGCGGCGAGCATACCCTGTGAGGCGCCCTCGCGGGACCACTCAGCGCTCCTTGCGTTCCTTCTCGGGCACACGTCCGAGATCGCCGTCCATGTCGGCTGCCACGAGGACCAGCGTGGCGTACGCCGCAGCAGCTTGTGCGAGCGAGGGTGGATCAATTTTGTCGACCGTGTCGTTGGCCGTGTGATGAAAATCGAAGTAGCGGGTCCCGTCCTGACGCGGGTCGAGGATCGGAACGCCCAGTTCGCGCAGACGGCCCACGTCCGCCCCCCCGAAACCGGGGCCGTCTTCGCGCGCGACACCGAGCGGCGCGACCGCGCGTGCCAGCGCGGAGAACGCGTCGCGCCTGGATGGGTCACCGACCCAGCGGACGGCGTATACGCTGTCGCCACCGAAATCCGCCTCGGTGGCTGCGACGATGGAGCCGGCTTCGCTGGCGTGCGCTTGTGCGTAGGCGCGCGCCCCGAAGAGGCCGTGCTCCTCGTCCGCGAAGAGGACCACACGCACCGACCGCCGCGGGTGCTTCGGAAGCGCGGCGATCAGCCGGCCCGTCTCGAGCGCGATGGCAACGCCGGCGCCGTCGTCGAGCGCGCCGACACCCAGGTCCCACGAGTCGAGGTGCGCACCGACGACGACGACCTCGCCGGGCCGTTCGCTGCCCGTCACGTCCCCGACGACGTTCGCGCTGTCGACGGTCCCGGTCACGTTGCGCGCGCCCAGCGTCAAGCGCACCCGCGCTGACTTCTTCTCGGCGAGCACCCGGTGCAGCATCTCGGCGTCCGGCACCGACAGGGCGGCCGCGGGGATCTCGTGGTCGTCCTTCGCCTTGGCGCCCGTGTGGGCGCCGCGATCGTGATCGGTCCCGAGGGAGCGCAAGAGGAACGCGACCGCTCCCAGCTTGGCCGCAGCGCCCGGGCCCGCGAACCGGTTCTTCACCGTCTCGCCGTACCCCGCGCCGTCGCGGGCGCGACGCATCGGCGCGTTGATGAAGACGATCTTCCCGCGGACGACGCCCGGCTCGAGCTTCGCGAGCTCGTCGACGGACGGGACCTCGACCACCTCCGCCTCGATCCCCTGCGGCGGCGTTCCGACGCTGCCGCCGAGCGCGGCCACGACGAGGGGCTGCGCGACCGGCGAGACGATCGCGGCGCGAGCCTCCCCCCGCTCCCAGCGCGGGACCGCGACCTTCTCCGCGTGGACGTTGGATAGCCCGAGCGTAGGCATCGTTCGCAGCGCCCACGCCACGGCGGCGCGGTCGCCGGGCGAGCCGGCGAGTCGGGGTCCGGTGTCATCGCAGAGCTGCCGAACGAGCTCGAACGCGCGGCCCGAAGAGAGCGCGTCCCGTTGGAGCGCGAGCGCGGCGTCGTCCGCGCGCGCGGTCGGGGCAGGATCTGCCGCGCTGCCCTTGGCGCAGAGAGTGAGGCAGAGGAGGCAGGGCGCGCCAATCCAGGCGAATCGCCTCGCGCAGCGGTACCGGTTCCGCATGCCGGGCTTGGGTAACGTGAAACTTCGCGGAAGTGAAGCGAGAACGGCGGCGGAGAGGGGCCGCGGAGAAGGGGCTGGAGGGCTGGAGCCTGGCGCCGCTACTCGTCCAGACGAGCTCCGACGGCGCGCTCGAACGGGCCCTGCCCTGGATGGCGGCGTGCGCCCTGGTCCTTCTGGCGGCGGTCGCGCTACGGTTCGCCGTCCGCGCGTGGTTCGATCGCGCGCGCGCGTTTTCGCTCGTCCTCGTCGTGGTGGGGACCTTCGCGCTCTTCGCCGCCTCCCAGTTCGTTCGCGAGCGCGGCGGCCACCTCGGCTGGTATGAGCCCGTAGGCCTCGGCGGCGGCCAGTAGCCCGGCGTTGGGCGCGAGGTGCGTCAGGAACGCGCGCGGATACGGCGTGCCGGTGAGACCTTTGAGGCGCGTCACCAGCCGAGGAACGCCCCGCAAGATCGCGCTGCGCGCTTGCTCGAGGTGACCCAGGTCGACCGACGCGTCGTGCAGCGCGAGGAAGACGGGCGCTTCGTTCAGCAGGCTCGGCGACCCCTCGTCGAAGAGCGCCGCCGCTTCGCTCGCCAGGCCGCAGGCCTGTTCGGGGTTCCCGCAGCGCCTTTCGGCTTCCGCCCAGAGCCCCAGCGCCACCGGCAGGACGTCGAGCATCTTCGTCGCGCGGTACCCCTGGGCGGCGATCTTGAGCACCGTTCGCGCGTCGCCCTCTCCTCCCGCCGACCGCAGCTTCTCCATGCCCCGGTAGAAGAGGACGCCCAGGGTTGCCCGGTCGTGCGGCACCCAGCTACCCGCGAGCGCCGCGTCGGCGGTCGCCCGTGGCTCGGTGAGCGGTCCGTCGAGAGAGGGATCGCTCCCGAAGGTCGCCGCCCAGCAAAGAAGGATCATCCGGCCGTGCCGTTCGACGCCCGGTGATCCGATGGCTTGCGCGAGCGCGATGCCGCTCTCGATCGCCAGGCGCGCCTCGCCTTTCGCCCCCACCGTCGTCAGGGCAAAGCCCACGTTGATCGTGAGCATCGCTTCGCGTGCCTTCAGGCCGGCCGCGCTGGCAGCCCGCGCGGCGCTCCGGCGCGCTTCGAGCGCCGCCCCCACCTCCCCGCGGGCTTGCCGGACGACCGCCAGCGTCTGCCACGCGTCGACCGCCGCTCCGGCGATGTTGTGCCGTTGCGACAGCGTCAGCAGTCCGTCGGCCACTTCGGCGGCGCGTTCGAGCTCTCCCGCGTACGCGTAGCGGGCGGCGAGCGCCGCGCCGCAACGTGCCTCCTCGTCGGCGAGGCCTGCCTCCTGCGCCGCGCGCCGAACCTCGTCGAGCCGGGCGCTCGTGTCGGCGTCTCCTCCGCTCGCGTCCTCGTATCGGAGCCGCGCGCCGCGCGCGCGCGCTTCGCTGGCCTTGTCGTGAACGGCTTCTTCCATCGCGCGGACTGCGGTCTCCCGCTCTCCCGCGCGCGCGTCGAGGCGAGCCCAGGCCTCGTCGAGGATCTGCGCGCGGGCAAACTGGGTCGGCTTGTCCTCCGCGAAGGCGAGCGCCTTCTCGGCAAGGGACACCGTTTCGGGCAGCGCGTGAGCCGCGAGCGCTCGTCGGGCCGCCTTCTCGAGGAAGCTCGCGGCGGCTGCCCCTTCACCACCGAGCTCCAGATGGCGCGCCACCACGGCGTCGTCTTCGCCGACGCGCGCCAGCCAGCGACCTCCGCGCGCGTGGCACTCCTTGAGCGAGTCCTCGCCGAGCGACGCGTACGCCACCTCGCGCATGAGCGCGTGCTTGAACGCGAACTCCCGGGTCCCCGCGAAGCGGGCGTGCGCCTGCTCGACGAGGATCTCTGCCGCGGCGAGCTCGCGAAGCACCTCGCCGGCATGGGGCACGCCGAGCGCCTCCAGGCCCAGGTCCCACCCCACGAGACCGAAGACCGCGAGCTTCGCCGCCGCCTCTCGGCCGAAGTCGTCGAGCGCGTCGAGGTGCACCTGCATCGCCGCCTCGATCGTGGGCGCGTCCGAGGCGTCGCGCCCGGCGGCCGTTATCCGCGCGAGCTCCTCGGCGAACAGCGGCAGCCCGGCGGACTGCTGCGCGATCGAGTCGGCCAGGGCTTCTCCCTGATCGCCGGTCGCGCGATCGCCGAGGATGGCCGTGGCGATCGCCCGCGCTTGCTTGCGCGAAAGAGGGCGCAGCTCGATTCGCACGTGGTCGCGTCCCTCGAAGCGCGCCGGGTCGTCGCGCCAGAGCGTCGGTCGCGCAGCCGCGAGGACGCAGAGCGGGCGCCCGGCGGCGCGCGCCAACAGGTGGTCCACCCAGCCCAGGCTCTCGACGTCGGCCCACTGCGCGTCCTCGAGGACGACGACGAGCGGGTTGTTGCGCGCCATGCCCACGGTCATGTCCGTCAGAACGAGCCAGAGCGCGTCTCGCGCGCCCCGCGTGTCGTCGAGCTCGGGAAGAGCTTCGTTCGCCACGAGGCGCGCCAGGAGCTCCCGCGACGAGTCGGAGCAGGGGGCCTCGCTGAGCGCGATGAGGACGTCGGTCGCGTCGAGGGCCTCCTGGAGCGGGGCGCCCTTCGCGACGCCGGTGAGCCCGCGGGCGATATCGCCCGCGGGCTCACCGGCGTCGCGAAGGGCGCCCCGCTCCAGGAGGCCCTCGACGCGACCGACGTCCTCATCGCGCTCAGCGAGGCCCCCTGCTCCGACTCGTCGCGGGAGCTCCTGGCGCGCCTCGTGGCGAACGAAGCTCTTCCCGAGCTCGACGACACGCGGGGCGCGCGAGACGCGCTCTGGCTCGTTCTGACGGACATGACCGTGGGCATGGCGCGCAACAACCCGCTCGTCGTCGTCCTCGAGGACGCGCAGTGGGCCGACGTCGAGAGCCTGGGCTGGGTGGACCACCTGTTGGCGCGCGCCGCCGGGCGCCCGCTCTGCGTCCTCGCGGCTGCGCGACCGACGCTCTGGCGCGACGACCCGGCGCGCTTCGAGGGACGCGACCACGTGCGAATCGAGCTGCGCCCTCTTTCGCGCAAGCAAGCGCGGGCGATCGCCACGGCCATCCTCGGCGATCGCGCGACCGGCGATCAGGGAGAAGCCCTGGCCGACTCGATCGCGCAGCAGTCCGCCGGGCTGCCGCTGTTCGCCGAGGAGCTCGCGCGGATAACGGCCGCCGGGCGCGACGCCTCGGACGCGCCCACGATCGAGGCGGCGATGCAGGTGCACCTCGACGCGCTCGACGACTTCGGCCGAGAGGCGGCGGCGAAGCTCGCGGTCTTCGGTCTCGTGGGGTGGGACCTGGGCCTGGAGGCGCTCGGCGTGCCCCATGCCGGCGAGGTGCTTCGCGAGCTCGCCGCGGCAGAGATCCTCGTCGAGCAGGCGCACGCCCGCTTCGCGGGGACCCGGGAGTTCGCGTTCAAGCACGCGCTCATGCGCGAGGTGGCGTACGCGTCGCTCGGCGAGGACTCGCTCAAGGAGTGCCACGCGCGCGGAGGTCGCTGGCTGGCGCGCGTCGGCGAAGACGACGCCGTGGTGGCGCGCCATCTGGAGCTCGGTGGTGAAGGGGCAGCCGCCGCGAGCTTCCTCGAGAAGGCGGCCCGACGAGCGCTCGCGGCTCACGCGCTGCCCGAAACGGTGTCCCTTGCCGAGAAGGCGCTCGCCTTCGCGGAGGACAAGCCGACCCAGTTTGCCCGCGCGCAGATCCTCGACGAGGCCTGGGCTCGCCTCGACGCGCGCGCGGGAGAGCGGGAGACCGCAGTCCGCGCGATGGAAGAAGCCGTTCACGACAAGGCCAGCGAAGCGCGCGCGCGCGGCGCGCGGCTCCGATACGAGGACGCGAGCGGAGGAGACGCCGACACGAGCGCCCGGCTCGACGAGGTTCGGCGCGCGGCGCAGGAGGCAGGCCTCGCCGACGAGGAGGCACGTTGCGGCGCGGCGCTCGCCGCCCGCTACGCGTACGCGGGAGAGCTCGAACGCGCCGCCGAAGTGGCCGACGGACTGCTGACGCTGTCGCAACGGCACAACATCGCCGGAGCGGCGGTCGACGCGTGGCAGACGCTGGCGGTCGTCCGGCAAGCCCGCGGGGAGGTGGGGGCGGCGCTCGAAGCGCGCCGGAGCGCCGCGCGGGCTGCCAGCGCGGCCGGCCTGAAGGCACGCGAAGCGATGCTCACGATCAACGTGGGCTTTGCCCTGACGACGGTGGGGGCGAAAGGCGAGGCGCGCCTGGCGATCGAGAGCGGCATCGCGCTCGCGCAAGCCATCGGATCACCGGGCGTCGAACGGCACGGCCGGATGATCCTTCTTTGCTGGGCGGCGACCTTCGGGAGCGATCCCTCTCTCGACGGACCGCTCACCGAGCCACGGGCGACCGCCGACGCGGCGCTCGCGGGTAGCTGGGTGCCGCACGACCGGGCAACCCTGGGCGTCCTCTTCTACCGGGGCATGGAGAAGCTGCGGTCGGCGGGAGGAGAGGGCGACGCGCGAACGGTGCTCAAGATCGCCGCCCAGGGGTACCGCGCGACGAAGATGCTCGACGTCCTGCCGGTGGCGCTGGGGCTCTGGGCGGAAGCCGAAAGGCGCTGCGGGAACCCCGAACAGGCCTGCGGCCTGGCGAGCGAAGCGGCGGCGCTCTTCGACGAGGGGTCGCCGAGCCTGCTGAACGAAGCGCCCGTCTTCCTCGCGCTGCACGACGCGTCGGTCGACCTGGGTCACCTCGAGCAAGCGCGCAGCGCGATCTTGCGGGGCGTTCCTCGGCTGGTGACGCGCCTCAAAGGTCTCACCGGCACGCCGTATCCGCGCGCGTTCCTGACGCACCTCGCGCCCAACGCCGGGCTACTGGCCGCCGCCGAGGCCTACGGGCTCATACCAGCCGAGGTGGCCGCCGCGCTCGCGAACGAACTGGGAGGCGGCGAAGAGCGCGAAGGTCCCCACCACGACGAGGACGAGCGAAAACGCGCGCGCGCGATCGAACCACGCGCGGACGGCGAACCGTAGCGCGACCGCCGCCAGAAGGACCAGGGCGCACGCCGCCATCCAGGGCAGGGCCCGTTCGAGCGCGCCGTCGGAGCTCGTCTGGACGAGTAGCGGCGCCAGGCTCCAGCCCTCCAGCCCCTTCTCCGCGGCCCCTCTCCGCCGCCGTTCTCGCTTCACTTCCGCGAAGTTTCACGTTACCCAAGCCCGGCATGCGGAACCGGTACCGCTGCGCGAGGCGATTCGCCTGGATTGGCGCGCCCTGCCTCCTCTGCCTCACTCTCTGCGCCAAGGGCAGCGCGGCAGATCCTGCCCCGACCGCGCGCGCGGACGACGCCGCGCTCGCGCTCCAACGGGACGCGCTCTCTTCGGGCCGCGCGTTCGAGCTCGTTCGGCAGCTCTGCGATGACACCGGACCCCGACTCGCCGGCTCGCCCGGCGACCGCGCCGCCGTGGCGTGGGCGCTGCGAACGATGCCTACGCTCGGGCTATCCAACGTCCACGCGGAGAAGGTCGCGGTCCCGCGCTGGGAGCGGGGGGAGGCTCGCGCCGCGATCGTCTCGCCGGTCGCGCAGCCCCTCGTCGTGGCCGCGCTCGGCGGCAGCGTCGGAACGCCGCCGCAGGGGATCGAGGCGGAGGTGGTCGAGGTCCCGTCCGTCGACGAGCTCGCGAAGCTCGAGCCGGGCGTCGTCCGCGGGAAGATCGTCTTCATCAACGCGCCGATGCGTCGCGCCCGCGACGGCGCGGGGTACGGCGAGACGGTGAAGAACCGGTTCGCGGGCCCGGGCGCTGCGGCCAAGCTGGGAGCGGTCGCGTTCCTCTTGCGCTCCCTCGGGACCGATCACGATCGCGGCGCCCACACGGGCGCCAAGGCGAAGGACGACCACGAGATCCCCGCGGCCGCCCTGTCGGTGCCGGACGCCGAGATGCTGCACCGGGTGCTCGCCGAGAAGAAGTCAGCGCGGGTGCGCTTGACGCTGGGCGCGCGCAACGTGACCGGGACCGTCGACAGCGCGAACGTCGTCGGGGACGTGACGGGCAGCGAACGGCCCGGCGAGGTCGTCGTCGTCGGTGCGCACCTCGACTCGTGGGACCTGGGTGTCGGCGCGCTCGACGACGGCGCCGGCGTTGCCATCGCGCTCGAGACGGGCCGGCTGATCGCCGCGCTTCCGAAGCACCCGCGGCGGTCGGTGCGTGTGGTCCTCTTCGCGGACGAGGAGCACGGCCTCTTCGGGGCGCGCGCCTACGCACAAGCGCACGCCAGCGAAGCCGGCTCCATCGTCGCAGCCACCGAGGCGGATTTCGGTGGCGACAGCGTATACGCCGTCCGCTGGGTCGGTGACCCATCCAGGCGCGACGCGTTCTCCGCGCTGGCACGCGCGGTCGCGCCGCTCGGTGTCGCGCGCGAAGACGGCCCCGGTTTCGGGGGGGCGGACGTGGGCCGTCTGCGCGAACTGGGCGTTCCGATCCTCGACCCGCGTCAGGACGGGACCCGCTACTTCGATTTTCATCACACGGCCAACGACACGGTCGACAAAATTGATCCACCCTCGCTCGCACAAGCTGCTGCGGCGTACGCCACGCTGGTCCTCGTGGCAGCCGACATGGACGGCGATCTCGGACGTGTGCCCGAGAAGGAACGCAAGGAGCGCTGAGTGGTCCCGCGAGGGCGCCTCACAGGGTATGCTCGCCGCCCCATGAGAGCGACCGGACCGACTCTCGCCGCGCTTGTGCTCCTCGGCGCAGCCTGCGACGAGTCGAAGTACGACAAATACAAGACCGCCCCGGAGGCCGCCGCGGCAGCGGTGGCGCCATCCGCGAGTAGCGCGCCGACGGCTCCAGCGCCGTCGGCGACCGCGGCGACGTGGAAGAGAAAGAGCGCCTCGGACTGCAAGCCCCACCCGACGAGCGTCGAGTTCGACGACGAGGCCCTGGAGAACGAGGTGCGCCGAAAGCTCGGCAAGGACGCGGGTGACATCACACCCGCGGACCTCGGGCGCATCAAGTCGATCAACTTGTCGACGGCGCGCCTTCACCAGATCGACCCCTGCATCTTTCCGATGTTCACGTCGCTCAAAGACCTCTTCCTGGGTCCCGGCGACTACGACGATCTGACGCCCATCCAAAAGCTGTCGACGCTCGAGACCCTGCGCGTCTCGCTCAGCCAGGTGAAAGACTTGCACCCGATCGAGGGCCTGAAGCGTATGGACCGCCTCGATCTGTCGCATACGCTGATCGGCGACAACGAGCTCAAGTCCGTCGCATCCTTCGTGAACCTGACCGAGCTCACGCTGGACGAGGACGCGATTACCGATCTCACGCCGATCGCCGGCTTGAAGAAGCTCGAACGGCTGAGCATCAAGAAGACCCAGGTGAAGACCCTGGCGCCGCTCGCGCAGCTCAAGACTCTGCGATTTGTTTACATCGCCGATACGCCGGTCACTGACATCACACCGGTGCAGCCCCTCATGTCCAACGGGATGAAGCTTGTACAAAACTGAGCGAGGTCACGTGTTGCGAACCACCCTGTTGACACTCCTTCTGGCTCTGGGCGGCATGACCGCCGCGACGACTGCGCTGGCCGATGTGAAGACCGAGGCTGCTGCGCTGAAGGCCATGAAAAACGCGCAGAAAGACTTCGTGGCGGCCAAGTACGGGGCCGGCATCCAGAAGTTGCAAAGGGCGCTCAAGGCCTGCGGTACGAAGAAATGCAGCGACGAGGTGCGCGCAGACCTTCTCCGCGACATCGGCGCGCAGCAATTCCGCAAGGGCGACAAGAAGGGTGCGCACAAATCGTGGTCGGCCGCGCTCAAGATCGTCCCGAGCCTCACGCTGAGCGCCACGTACGACCTGTCTCTTATACACATCTCCGAGCCCACGAGACAGGCAGAA
>CALKVG010000404.1 GCA_937998045.1 uncultured Myxococcales bacterium | reverse complement strand
CCGCCGTCCGCGCCTGCTTCGCCGAGCGACCGAGCCCCGCGAACGTGACGGTCTCGGTGAGCACGACGCTCCGGCTGGGGCTGCGCGAGGACGGCTCGGTGCGCTCGGCGAGGTTCGATCCGCCGGTCGCGCCGGAGGTCAACGCATGCGCTGCGCCGGCAATCTACAAGATGCGCTTCGCGCACGGCGGCTCGGCCGCCGTGTCCGTGGACGTCAGGGAGCCTTCGACGTCAGCTCCGTGATGGCGTGGGTCTCGCGGGCGCCGAGCAGCCCGAACTGCACACCCATGCCCTCTCCGGCGCGAGACCACCGCACGACGGCGGGCAGGGCGAGGGGCGCCTTGTACCCGGGCAGAACGACGTGAACGATCAGCTGCTCGCCGAAGGCGAGCGGCGTGTCGGTCTGGATGTACATGCCGCCGAGGGAGAGGTCCCTTGCACGGCCGGACGCCCGCTCGGTCTTCCCCTTCGTCGCGAACTCGAGGGCCACGTCGATGGGCGTGCGCAGGTAGCGGCGTAGCTCGACCACCCGGGGGGCCTCCTCTCTACTCTTCGGAATGATAGCATCGGCTCTGGATGGATGCGTCTCCTCGTGCTCGCGAGCTTCGCGACGCCACGCGGCTCGCCCTCGTTCCCCTCGGCGTCGCCGTCGTCTTCGGACTCCTCCTTGCCCCCCGGCGGGCGGCGCCGGAATCGATCCCCGTACCTGTCGTCGACGCGTCGGCGCTGGCGCGCACCCGAGCGGCGGACCGCGAGCTCTCCGAGCGCGCGCAGCGCGAACCATTGCCCGGAGCGGTGCGCGCGCTGGGTTCCGCCCTCCGCGGCTATCACACCCTCGAGGCCGCCGGCGCGGGGCAGAGCCAGCTCAGCGAGGCGCGTCGCAAAGTGGACGACGCGCTGATCGACGCGCTCGCCGGCGGCGACGCGCCCCTCCTCGCGCTGCGCGCCACCCAGCTCGAGGGCTTCGTCGCCGAGGTCCGGCGCTTCGAGCGCACGGGCGAGCAGTCGCCCGAGCTCGTGGCCCTCGCGGGGCCCTTCGTGCACGCGATGACCGTCGAGGGATGGTGCGAGGGCCACGAGCTCGCGCCGCCGGAGCCGGCGCTGCGCACGATGTACAAGCTGATGTGGAGCGCCTTCCTCGGGCTCGACCACAAGCCCGGGTTCGCGCCGACGCTCGACGAGATGCGCGCGCTCTACGCGTTTTATCTGGCGCAGCACCACACGTCGCGGGGGATGCGCGAGGCGCTGGCCGCCGCGAGGCGCGGCGCGCACGACGCCAAGGCATGCACCGCCATCGACGAGGCGGCGCGCGCCGGCGCGGAGTCGTGGCGCCTCGAGCACGTGAAGACGATCGGCGCGATCGATCCCGCCTACCCGGCCGACTACGCGCTGGGCGTCGCCAGCTACGCTCACGGCGACTACGGCGCGTCGGTCGCTGCCTTTCGTCGCTGGCTGCGGGACCACCCGGAGGGGCCGCTCGCGCTTCGCGCGCAGAACTACCTGCGAGCCGCTGCCGCCGCGGATCTTGCCGATTGAGGGCCGCCGAGCCGGGGAGCGAGCGACATCATGATCGACGCCCCGTCCCATGGCATGCGCGCGCTCCTCGTCGACGACGACCACGAGCTCGCCCGCTTGCTCACCGACTACCTGGGCGCGCACGGCGTCGCGCTCTCCCACGTCGTCGACGGCGCGCGCGCTCTCGAACGGCTGGGCGCCGAGGCCTTCGACATCGTCCTCCTCGACGTCATGCTCCCGACGATCGACGGCTTCGAGGTGTGCCGTCGCATCCGCGCCGAGTCCACCGTGCCCGTCGTCATGCTGACGGCGCGCGGTGACGACCACGATCGAATCGTCGGCCTCGATATCGGCGCCGACGACTACGTGCCGAAGCCGTTCAACCCGCGGGAGCTGCTGGCGCGGATGCACGCGGTCCTCCGCCGCACGCGGTCGGCCTCGGCAGGCGCTGCCGGCGCGGGCGACCGCCTGGAGGTCGGCGACCTCGCGATCGACGTCCCCGCCCACAAGGCGATGCTCGGCGGGCGCGAGCTTCAGCTCACGTCGTTCGAGTTCCGGGTCCTGGTGGCGCTGGCGCGTCGCGCGGGCGAGACGGTCACCCGCGAGGAGCTGGCGAACGCCGTCCTCCCCAAAGGGGACCACTACGATCCGAGCGTGGACCGCTCCCTCGACGTCCACGTCTCCCACCTGCGCCACAAGCTCGGCGACGACGCCCGGGAGCCGAGGCGGATCCGCACGGTACGCGGCGTCGGGTACGTGCTCGTAAAACCTTCGTAAAAGGCGCCCTCCTCTCGCGCCCGGCGACGCAAGATTCGCCGTATGCACGGGCCCCGCACCCTACGGTTCCGGCTGTTCTCGTGGTTCTTCGCGGCCATCATGCTGGCGATTCTCACGACCGCGCTCGTCTGGCACACGACGAGCCCCGAACCCGTCTCGGGGGCGGAAGCGATGGCGCACAACGTGGGCGCTCGCCTCGCGGACAGCTGGGAAGACGCGGAGGCGACGCGCGCGTACGTCGGCGAAGTCCGCGACGTCACCGGTTTCGACGTGCGCCTCGTGAGCGACCCGCACAAGCTGCCGAGGCGCGTGCACCACATCGCCGAACGCGGCGGCGCGATCGCCCCGGAGGGACCGCAGCACATCTTCATCCCCGTCGTACGCCGGGGGACGTTGCTCGGCGCGCTCGAGATGGATCGCTTCGGCCCCCGACCTGCCGCGTGGCCGTGGTGGCGCCTGGTGCTCGCGCTCGCGCTCGTGCACGCCGTGCTCTCGGTTCTGGCCGGGCGGGTTTCCAACCTGCTCTCTCGCCCGCTCGAGCGGCTGGCCTACGCGGCCGATCGCGTAGGCAGCGGCGACCTCTCGTTCCGCACCGACGTCGACCAGGGGCGGCGCTGGGTGGCGGCCGAGGTGCGCAACGTCGCCGTCGCCTTCAACCGCATGACCGATCGCGTCGAGGCGATGGTCCGCGGCCAACGCGAGCTCCTCGGCGCGATCAGCCACGAGCTGCGCTCTCCGCTCGCGCGAGCGCGCGTCGCGCTGGAGATCGCGCGCGACCGGCTCGGCGCCGACGGCAGGTCTCCGACGAGCGCGCTCGACGACGTCGAGACGCAGCTCACGTCAGTCGACGCGATCCTGCGCGACCTGCTCGACGTTACGCGCGCGGGGCTCGCGGACCTGCGCAAGGAGACGCGGCCCTTCGTCGAGTGGCTGGGATCGCGGATCGCCGAGGAGCCCACGCCTCCGGTGGTCGAGCTCGAGGCGTCGCCCCCGGCGCGGCAAGCGCAGCTTGCGTTCGACGGGGCTCTCCTGGGCCGTGCGGTGCACAACCTGCTCGAGAACGCTCGAGCCCACGGGCATCCCGAGGCGGAGCCGCTCGTGGTCCGCGCCTCGTGCGAGGGCGCGACGCTGCGCGTCGAGGTGCGCGACCGGGGGCCAGGCTTCCCGCAGGATCTGGCGGAGAGGGCCTTCGAGCCGTTCGTCCGCGGAGAAACTTCGCGCGCCAGGCCGACCGAAGGGGCGGGATACGGGCTGGGGCTCACGATCGTGCGGCGGGTGGTCGAGGCGCACGGGGGGAGGGTCTTCGCGCGCAACGAGGGGTCCACGGGAGAGGGG
>CALKVG010000403.1 GCA_937998045.1 uncultured Myxococcales bacterium | reverse complement strand
TACACGCGTAAGATCGTCGGCAGCGTCAGATGTGTATAAGAGACAGCCGCAGCCCTATCCCCAGCCGTATCCGCAGCCCTACCCGCAGCAGCCCTACGGCGCTCCGCCGCCATACGGACAGCCTCCACCCGGCTATGGCCCGCAGCCGATGCCCGCGCCGTACCCGATGGGCCCCGTGCCGCCACCGAGCATGCCTCCGCCGAACCGGTACCGGAGCCCAGGCGAGATGGCGTACCTCTACGGCGTCGGAATCGCGTACGGCGTCGGCACCGGCATCTGGATCGACTCGCTCGCGAGCGTCAGCGATCCGGGGCTCGCGCTCATTGCCCCGCTCGCGCTGGGGGCGGCCGTACCCATCGGCTTCTACGCATGGGACTACAACGCGGAGTTCGAGCGTGGCGTCGCTTCGTCGCTCGCCACCGGGCTCTTGCTCGGCGGCATCGAGGGGATCGCGATCGGCGGACTGCAGTGGCAGTTCACGGGGGGCGAAGCCGGCAGCACGAACCAGTGGCACTTCTCGACACAGACGTCGATCACGTTCCTCACGGCGACGGCCGGAGGCCTCGGCGGCTATGCCTTCGGCGAATGGCTACACCCGGACCCGCGCAGCCTCGGCTTCGTTGCGAGCGGCGCTGGGTGGGGCGCCATCACCGGCGTGCTCTTCGGCGCGGGCGTGGTCGGCGGCGACTGGAAGGACGGCTCCGCCGTGTGGGGATTCGCCGGCTACAACGCGGGCATCTTGGCCACTGGCGTCATCTCGACCGTGTACACGCCGTCCTGGCAGACGCTCAAATACATGTGGATCGGCGACGTCATCGGAACGCTGGCGACGACGCCCGTGTACCTCTTCTACATCGGCAGCAGCTCCGACCCGAGGCACGGGCTCATCGTGAACTCGCTCGGCGGGCTCGTGGGCATCGGAGCGGCCGCCGCCCTCACGGCGAACATGACCGACTCGGGGACATCCTCGTGGTCGCCGCCGTTCCAGTTCGCCGTCGCCCCCGACGGGAGGGGCGGCGCGCAGCTCAGCGCGTTCGGCCAGTTCTAAAAGGGGACGCCGCGCGGCCGGGCAAGCAGCAGCCCTGCGGCGAGGCGCTTGAAACGCGCAACACCGCAGCGGCGCGCTCCCGTCGAGGGACGTCGCCGGCGCGAGCCTTTTGCCCGCGCCTTCGAGTCACCCCGGCGATCTCGCGCCGACTGCGGTGATGTCGTTGCCGTTGACCCCTTGTTACTTGCTGGGCGCGGGCGCTGCCGGCGCGGCCGGAGCCGCCGACTCGGCCGGCGCGGCGGAGGTCGCGTTGCTCGGCGAATTGGCCGGCGGACTGCTGTCCCCCCCGCACGCGACGACGGCGCCCGCCGCAGCCATGACCGCCAGGATCGCGACGATTGCGAAGTTCTTCATGTCTGTCTCCTCTCCAGGTCTTTTGCGCTTGCTGGATACGGCGCCGCCTTATGCCAGACCCCACGCTAGTCCGTCAATCTCCCGCTTTTTTGGGGTACGCTTAGTCGCCACCAGGTTTCGGTCCGCCTTTCCACCCTTCCGCGGACTCAATCTGTACGGCGCGTCCAAGAGTCCATGCCCATTCTCAAGTGGTTTCCGCCCCAAGGTCAGCCGCGCACCTTCGTTCTCTACAAGCCGGTTACCACGGTGGGGCGAGCCCTCGGCAACGACGTCGCCATCCCGAGCCACGGGATGGCCGAAACGCACGTCCAGGTGCTCTTCGACGGCCGCGACTTCAACCTCGAGGAAGTCGATAAGCAGGCGGAGATCCTCGTCAACGGCAAGAAGAAGCGCCGAGGCCGCCTGGTCCACGGCGACCGCCTCACGCTCGGCGACGTGGAGCTCGCGTTCAGCATTTTCGACGAGCCGCAGAAAATCGCGCGCGGACCGTCCGCCGGCACCCACGAGGGCGTTCCCCCCTCGCCCGCCATCAGCGAGACCCAGCTCCACGTCACGAACCAGCAGCTCGCCGGCCTGCGCAAGCTCTACGAGTTCAGCGAGACGCTGATGACGATGAAGGACATCGACCAGCTGCTCGAGTCGATGCTCGACGCCGTCATCGAGGTGACCGGCGCCGAGAAGGGCCTCATCCTGCTGAACGACGACGCATTCACCGGCGAGGCGAAGCCGCGCGAGTCGCAGCCGCCGGCTCCCCAGGCGCCACCGCCAGCCCAGGGGCTGCCCCTCCAGGCTCTGCCGGCCGAGGGCGCGGCGCCCACGGGGCAGCGCATCCGCGCGGCGCGAAACGTGAAGCGCGAGGCCATCGCCGAGACCGCCGGCGCCATCAGCGACAGCATCGTCAAGAAGGTCATCGAGACCGGGCGGCCGGTCATCGTGAGCGACGCGCTGAGCGACTCGCAGTTCAAGTCGAGCGAGAGCGTCCTCGCGCTGCGCCTGTCGAGCGTCATGTGTGCGCCCCTCGTCTCGCAGGGGCACGTCCAGGGCGTGCTCTACGTCGGCAACGACCGCGTGAAGGGGCTCTTCGACCGCAACCAGCTCGACGTCCTGTCGATCTTCGCGTCGCAGGCGAGCCTGATCATGCAGAACGCGATGCTGCTCAACGCGCTGCGCGCGGACAAGGAGAAGCTCGTCGCCGAGCTGAAGGACAAGCGATTCGGCGAGATCATCGGCGCGTGCCCCTCGATGCTCGAGGTGTTCCGCAAGCTGCAGAAGGTCGCCACGACGGACATCTCGGTGCTCATCACGGGCGAGACGGGGACCGGCAAGGAGCTCATCGCGCGCGAGATCCACCGGCGGAGCAACCGCGTGAGCGGCCCGTTCGTCGTCATCAACTGCGGCGCCATCCCGGAGAACCTCATCGAGAGCGAGCTGTTCGGCCACGTGAAGGGCGCCTTCACCGGCGCCGTCGCGTCGCGGCCGGGCAAGTTCCAGGTCGCCAACGGCGGCACCCTCTTCCTCGACGAGATCGGCGAGCTCCCCCTGAACCTCCAGGTGAAACTTCTGCGCGCGCTCCAGGAGCGCGTCGTCTTTCGCGTCGGCGACAGCAAGCCGGAGAAGGTCGACATCCGCATCGTCGCCGCGACCAACCGGATCCTCGAGGAGGAGATCCGCGGCGGCCGCTTCCGCGAGGACCTCTACTACCGCCTGAACGTCGTGAATATCTACCTGCCGCCGCTGCGCGACCGCGCCGACGACGTCCTCATCATCGCCAAGGCGCTGCTCTCGAAGCACGCCGAGGAGCTCGGCTCGCACGTGCAGGGCTTCACGCCCCAGGCGCTCGCCGCCATCAAGAAGAGCCCGTGGCCCGGCAACATCCGGCAGCTCGAGAACCGCATCAAGAAGGCGCTCGTCCTCTGCGACAAGTCGCTGCTCGGCCCGGAGGACCTCGACCTCGGCAAGGAGGCCGAGAGCCCGATCCTCCCGCTCGAAAAGGCGAAGGAAGAGTTTCAGCGGAAGTACGTCCTCGAGGTGCTCGAACGCAACAACGGCAACCGCACGCAGACCGCGCGCGACCTCGGCGTCGACCCTCGCACGATCTTCCGCTACCTCGAACGCGAGGCGAACCCGCCGCCACCCGGCGGCACCAAGGCCCCCGACGAGTGATGAAGAGATAACGCCATGGCTCTCGTCCGCAGCGTCGAAGGTACGCACGCGACGCGCGTCGAAGGCGGCTGGCAATGCGCCGCGCTGACGCCGGGCCAGGTCGACCACCCGTCACGCCTCGAGGGGACCGTCGCGCGGTGGTTCGACGCCGCGGTGCCGGGTACGGCGGCGTCGGCGCTCGCCGCGGCCAAGGCGTGGAGCGAGGAGGAGTCGCGGGACTTCGACGCGCACGACTGGTGGTTTCGCTGCGTGCTGCGGCCGGGGCACGTGCCGGGTGGCGGGGCGCGCGCCGTCCTGCGGTTCGACGGCCTCGCTTCGCTCGCGGACGTATGGATCGACGGCGCCCACGTCCTTCGATCCGAGAGCATGTTCCTGCCGCACGAGGTGGACGCGACCGATCGCTTGCGGGGCAAAGACGCCGTCGAGCTCGCGGTGCGCTTCTCTTCGCTGCAGGAGGCGCTCAAGGCGAAACGCCCGCGCCCTCGCTACCGGACGCAGCTCGTCGCGGCGCAGCAGCTGCGGTGGCTGCGCACCTCGCTCCTCGGCCGCATTCCCGCGTGGACGCCGCCGGCCGCGCCCGTCGGTCCGTACGCGCCCGTGTGGCTCGAGACGCGCGAGCACCTGGAGGTCATCGCGGCGGATGTGAAGGCCCGCCTCGAAGGCGGCGACGGGGTGTGCGAGGCCACCCTGCGCCTGCGGACGTTCGGAGAGCCCATCGGACGGGCCGATATCGCCTTGGGGGGCGCACGCGGGGAGCTCTCGCGCGAGGAGGCGCCCGACGGCGTCGTCGTGGCGCGAGGGACGGTCCGCGTGCGCGACGTCGCGCGGTGGTGGCCGTTCTCGCATGGCCAGCCGGCGCTCTACGACGTTCGCGCGCACGTGCGCGTGGGGGACCGCGATCTCGCCGTCGACCTCGGGCGGACCGGGTTCCGCTCGATCGAGCGGGACGACGCCGGCGGCGGGTTCGGGCTCCGCGTCAACGGTGTGGATGTCTTCTGCCGCGGAGCTTGCTGGTTCCCGCTCGACGTCGTGAGTCTGCAGACCGACGCGCGCGCACGCTCCGCGACGCTCGACGCGGTGCGCGCGGCGGGGATGAACATCCTGCGAATCGGCGGCACGACGGTGTACGAGGCGCAAGCGTTCCACGACGCCTGCGACGAGCTGGGCATCCTGGTCTGGCAGGACCTCATGTTCGCCAACATGGACTACCCTGCCGCCGACGCCGCCTTCGCGAAGCTCGTCGAGGCCGAGGTCGCCGCATGCGCGGACCGCCTGCAGCTCTCGCCGAGCTTCGCCGTGCTCTGCGGCAACAGCGAGGTAGAGCAGCAAGCGGCGATGCTCGGCCTCGCTCGCGACGGATGGTCGAACCCGTTCTTCGACTCGATCGCGCCGTCGGTCGCGCATGCTGCGATCCCCGGGCTGGTCTACGTCCCGTCGACCCCCTCCGGCGGCGCGCTCCCCTTCCACGTCGATGCGGGCATCTCGCACTACTACGGGGTCGGTGCGTACCGGCGACCGCTCGAGGACGCACGCCGCGCCGGAGTGCGATTCACCCCGGAGTGCCTCGCGTTCGCGAACATCCCCGGCGACGAAACGATCGAGGAGCTCCTGGGGGGCGACGTGCCTCCGACTCACCCGCGATGGAAGCGCCGCGTCCCGCGCGACGGCGGCGCCCCGTGGGACTTCGAAGACGTGCGCGACCACTACGTGCGGGAGTTCTTCCGCGTGGACCCTGCGGAGCTGCGCGCGAGCGACGTCACGCGCTACTTGCAGCTCGGTCGCGTGGCGACGGGCGAGGCGATGGCCGGCGCGATGGCGGAGTGGCGGCGCGTCGGATCGACGTGCCGAGGCGCGATTGTCTGGACGTTGCGCGATCTATGGCGAGGCGCCGGCTGGGGGGTCATCGACGCCTGCGGCCGGCCGAAGGCCGCGTACTACTTCCTGAAGCGCGTACTGCAGCCGGTGGCGCTCCTGGTCACCGACGAAGGGCTCAACGGCCTTTCGCTGCACGCTGTCAACGACGGGCCTCGGCCGCTCGACGGACGCATCCGGCTCGTCCTCTACCGACAGGGCAGCGTGGCAGTCGCCGAGGCCTCGCAGCCGCTCACGGTCCCCGCGCACGGCGCTGTGGAGGTGCGGGCGGACGCGCTGCTCGGGCGTTTCGCCGACACGACGTACGCGTACCGCTTCGGGCCGCCGGGGCACGACGTCGTCGTCGCGACCCTCCTCGACGGGTCCGGCGGGCGCCTGGGGCAGGCCTTTTGCTATCCGTGCGGCCGCTCGCGCGAGCGGTACGGCGACCTTGGGCTCGAGGCGTCCGGCGAGCGGGTCGACACGGACGCGTGGCGGATCACGGTGCGGACGAAGCGGGTCGCGCAGTGCGTCGCGTTCGACGCCCGGGGGTTCGTGGCCGACGACGACTTCTTCGACGTCGAGCCCCGAGGCGAGCAAACCGTCCTCGTGCGCGGCCCCGGCCCCCTGTCGCGTATACGCCTGCTGCCGCTGAACGCGATCGCCCCGACGAGCGTGCAACCGAAGTAGGGACCAACGAGCTCGGCGATAAGTCGGATCGACTTCTGCACTTCGGGCGGTCAAAAGGAGGTCGCCTTTGTCACGCAGAACGCGATTCGCCGCCACGCTCACCGGGCTTTCGCTCGTCGCGGTGCCCCACCTCGCCCGGGCGGAGCAGCCCGCTTCCAACCCGCCGTCGTCGCAGGCTTCGCCGGCCACGGTGCCGCAGCCCCCTCCGCCCCCCGCAGCCGTCCCGGCCCCCACACCCGAGGAGCTGGCACGCCGACGGGTGAACGTCGACATCGACGCCAGCCGCCCGTCCGCCGTGGTGGAACGCCGCGTGTCGGTGCGCGAGGGCCCCGGCATTCTCATGTTCGACAAGAGCGACCAGGTGTGGGAGCAGGTCTGCGTAACGCCCTGTCGGGTCGACCTCGATCGCTATTCGACCTACCGTGTGGCCGAACAGAACAAGATCGCCGGCTCCCATTCCTTCACCCTGCCGCAGGAGCGCGACGCGCTGCGTTTGAAGATCGATGCCGGCGACAACCGCATGCACCACTTCGGCACGGTTCTCACGTCGCTGGGGACCGCGGCGGTCATCGTGGGCGTCGCGCTCGTCGCCGGGGCGAGGCTGTTCACGGACGAATCGGGCGCACGGGAAGGCGGGTTCATCACCGGCGGAGCCGGGGTCGTCCTCCTGGGCGCGGGAATCCCACTCAGCCTTCTGACGTCGACCCGCATCTGGACCGAGAACCAGCGACTCTGAGGGCGAACGCCGCGGCGCTCAACGATGGGGCGCCGACGACCCCGCAGTCTGGTAGTTCGGCGGCCAGCAGGGACCCCACACGCCGCTGATGCACGCACGCGCTCCGGCGCACGTCACGTAGTTGCCGTCACGAAAGACCGGTGTGTGGCAGGCGACCGTCTCCCCGGGCTGGTCGCAGGGGCAACCCTGCTCGGGGTTCGCGCAATCGGGCCCGGGCCTCGGGAGAGAAGGCCCCGAGCTCGCGCCGTCCGTCCCGGCGTCTTCATCCTCGGCTGTAGGGGCGGGGGCGCTCATGCCGGCGCCGTCGTGCAAGGATCCCGAACTCGGGCCGCCGCCGCACGCCGTCGTGCCCGACATCACGAGCGTCGCAGCCATCCACATGACGAGCGTGCCGTGCGCGAAGTTCGATATCACAGCTGATTCTCCGCACTCGTCCATACGACCGGCTGAGGCCGCGCCTTAAGCGCGTCTCAACGACAGCGCACGGCCGCGTGCGGCATGAGGCGTGCACCTCGACCCGACGTGGCATCCCGCATCGAGGATTACGCGCTCATCGGGGACTGCCAGACAGCGGCACTGATCTCGCGCACAGGGTCGATCGACTGGATGTGCTTGCCCCGGTTCGACTCCGGCGCGTGCTTCGCGGCGCTCCTCGGCAATCCCGAGAACGGCAGATGGGCGCTCGCGCCGGCGTCGGCGCCACACCGCATCGAGCGCGCGTACCGCGACGGCACGCTCGTGCTCGACACGACATTTCACGTGGACGGCGGCGTAGCGACGGTCACCGACTGCATGCCGGTGCGCGACCGCATTCCGCATTTGGTGCGCGTCGTCCGTGGAGTCCGTGGTCACGTGCGGATGGCGATGCAGTTGATCGTGCGCTTCGACTACGGCTCGCTGATGCCGTGGGTGCGGAAGGATGACGGAGGCCTGTACGCGATCGCCGGGCCCGACGCGCTGCGCCTCCAGAGCGACGTCCCGCTGCGCGGCCGGGACTTCACGACCGTCGGCGAATTCGACGTCCGCGAGGGTCAGTCCGTCGGGTTTGCGCTCACCTGGCACGCGTCGAACGTCAAGAAGCCGAGCGAGGTGAATCCGCACGAGGTCGTCGTGCGGGCCGAACGCGAGTGGAGGGAGTGGTCGTCGCAGCTCCGTTACGAGGGCGAGTGGCGCCAGCCGATCTTGCGGTCGCTCATCACGCTGAAGGCGCTCACGCACTCGCCGACGGGCGGCATCGTCGCGGCGCCGACCACGTCGCTTCCCGAGGCGATCGGCGGCGTGCGCAACTGGGATTATCGCTATTGCTGGGTGCGCGACGCGACGTTCACGCTCCTCGCGCTCGTTCAGAGTGGGTTTATCGAGGAAGCGCGCGCCTGGCGAGAGTGGCTGCTGCGCGCGGTGGCCGGCGATCCCTCGAAGCTGCAGATTCTCTACGGCGTCGACGGCACGCGGCGCGTCCGCGAGGAGGAGATCGCCTGGTTGCCGGGATACGAGAACTCGAAGCCGGTGCGTATCGGCAACGCCGCGTACGAGCAGCGACAGCTCGACGTCTACGGCGAGGTGATGGACGCGCTCCACCACTGCCATGTCAGCGGACTGGATCCGGAACCCGAGGCCTGGAATCTACGGCGCAAGCTGCTCGACTTCCTCGAGTCGTGCTGGGATGATCCCGACGACGGCATCTGGGAGGTGCGCGGTCCTCGCCGCCAGTTCACGCACTCGAAGGTCATGGCGTGGGTGGCCTTCGATCGCGCCGTCAAACGCGTGGAAGCCGTCGGGGGCGGTCCGGTCGAGCGGTGGCGGGCGCTGCGCGACTGCATCCACGAGGACATCTGCCGAAAGGGCTTCGACGGCGAGCTCGGCGCGTTCGTCCAGTACTACGGATCGAAGGAGGTCGACGCCAGCTTGCTCATGATACCGCTCGTGGGTTTTCTGCCCGCCAAAGATCCGCGCGTCCTCGGCACGGTGCGCGCGATCGAGGCCAACCTCGTCGAGGACGGCCTCGTGCGGCGCTACCGCAACGACCCGAAGGTCGACGGCCTGCCCGAGGGTGAGGGTATGTTCCTGCCCTGCAGCTTCTGGCTCGCGGACAACTACGCGCTCGCCGATCGCCACGCCGACTCGCAGCGCCTCTTCTGTCGGCTCCTCGGTCTGTGCAATGACGTCGGGCTCCTGTCGGAGGAGTACGACCCGCACATCGGCCGGCTCGTCGGCAACTTCCCGCAGGCCTTCTCGCACGTTTCGCTCGTCAACACCGCGCGAAACCTGACGCAGACGGAGCCCGGCCCCGCTCACGTCCGTCGAGGCCGGTGAGGGACGACCCGATCCAACTTGCCACCCGCGTGGCGATTCGCCACTCGCCTCGCGCCCCGGCGAGCCGCAATCGCGGACCGAAGCACCCCATCGCGGCGCGAACTGCGGAGGCTCGCGCCTTGCAGCCTGCGCCGGCGCGCGCGTGGCTCGACCGCTCTTCCCGCCCTGGTCCGACACGGTCTTTCGATTGTGCCTGGTTGTCGCGGCGCTTGGCGTGTTCTCGATCCCCGTATCGATGATGCTCTGGGTGCGAACGCCCTACGTGACGAAACAGGATGATCCCGTCGATCAGCCGGTCATCTTCGACCACCGCCATCACGTCCGCGACGACGGCATCGACTGCCTGTACTGCCACTACGAGGCGGAGCGCGGGAAGTTCGCCGGCGCGCCGCCGACCTCGGTATGCATGAATTGCCACAGCCAGGTCTGGCAGGAGTCCGCGCGCCTCGCGCCGGTGCGCGAGAGCTGGTTCAACGACCAGCCGATTCGCTGGCAGCGCGTGCACCAGCTCCCCGAGTTCGTCTATTTCGATCACTCGGCGCACGTGTCGCACGGCGTGGGCTGCGAGGAGTGCCACGGGCGCGTAGACCTCATGGGGCAGGTGCACGCGGTGGCCCCGCTCACGATGATGTGGTGCATCGACTGCCACGCCAACCCCGACCCGCACCTGCGACCGCCGAGCGAGATCACCAACATGGACTGGTCCCCCGAGCGGCCGCGAGCCGAGATCGGCGCCCAGGTCCGCGAGCAACTCCACGTCAATCCGCCGACGAACTGCACCGGCTGCCACCGGTGAGCAGAGCCCGTCTTCGCCGGTGCGTCAGCGCGACGGGACCGGCGACGGCCAGCTCTCCGTGCCGTAGTGCCCGCCGGCGATCGGATATCCGCTCGCGGGGGCGTAGCCGCCCCACGGCGAGTACGCCGGCCCTCCCGGTACCCGCATGCCCAGGGAGCGCACGCCGGGCCCGCTCAGGTCGTGCAACCTCAGGTTGAGGGGACCGGGGCCGTTCGTGTCGCTGTCGGGATGCTGACCGTTCATGTGCCGGCATCCGAGCGTAGCCCCGCCGAAGAGCAGGGCCAGCGCAGCGGTGCGTGCCGCATGCGCCAGCCGGGTTCGTAGCACGGTCTCGTTCGCGGTCATGCGAGAGGAACGTGGGCTGCGCGACCGCGCGCGGCAAGGCGGCAGGTAGCTGAGAGCCGCGACAACCGGAACGCGGTAAGCATGCGAGAAGGACGGAAGCGACTCGCCGGGGGTGCACCATGTCGAAGAAGCAGCTCGCATGCGAACTCGTGCCGGGTGTTCGGACGCTCAAGGTCGAGAGCCCGGCCTTTCCGCCCGGGGAGAGCATCCCGGCACGGTACACTGCCGACGGCGCTGGCATCTCGCCGCCGCTCGCCTGGGATCGCGCTCCGAGTGAAGCCAAAGAGCTCGTCCTCCTCGTCGAAGATCCGGACGCGCCGCGTGCCGAGCCGTTCGTCCACTGGATGGCGTACCACATCGATCCGGCGGCGACCGCCATCCCCGAGGGGGTGCCCGGACCCGGTCGACCCGGCATTCCCGCACGCATGCGCCAGGGACCGAACACTCGCGGCACGTCCGGCTGGACTCCGCCTTCCCCGCCGCCGCGGACCGGCCCTCATCACTACCACTTCGAGCTCTTCGCGATCGACAACCACCTCCTCCTGCAACAGCAAGCTACGCGCGACGAGCTCGTGCGCGCGATGGCGGGCCACGTCATCGCGAGCGGCGAGGTCGTTGGAACCTACTCCCGCTGAGGCGCGTCACCCGTGATAGCGCTGAGCCGTACCCGGTGGATTGCTCAGGGGGGGAATCGTCCGGGTGAGTACGTCCGCGACCAGGAGGACCACGAGGAGCGCAAAGAGGGACAGCCCGGTGGCAAAGGCAAACCGCACCGTGGGCTTCTCGTGCAAGAACTCCATGAAGACGACCGCCACGAGGCTCGCCTTGATGACGGCGATGAGGAGCGCGGCGAGGAAGCTGAAGCCCCCCAGGTGCGCGAACCTGAGCGCAAGGCTCAGCCCCGCGAGCACGAGGAGCGCGATCAGGGTGTACGTCAGCGCACGGGGCGACGGCCCTTCCTCGGCGTGCTGCGCCGCCGCCTCGGGTTCGGCTCGCGCGCTCATGACTGCGAAGCTCCCGGTATCAGGTAAAAGAGCGGCCAGAGGAATATCCAGATCATGTCCACCAGGTGCCAGTAGACCGCGCCGATGGCGAGCGGGTGCGGCGCCCACGCGCCGATGTCGCGCCGCAGCACCTTCCACAGCAAGAGCGATAAAACGCACATCCCCGCGAACACGTGAATCGCGTGCAGCCCGGTCATGCAGTAGTAGAGCGTGAAGAACATCTTCGTTCCGGGGTCGCCGTGCTCCTCGAAGAAGTGACCCCATCCGCCCGGGTAGATGCCGTCGCTGAAGTGCTTCAGATATTCCCCCGTCTTGATGCCGAGGAAGACGAGGCCGAGGAAGATCGTCGCTCCGAGGAGGAGCGCCGAGGCGGTGTTTCGACCCCTGCGAAGCATGTGCACCGCCATGGCCACGGTGTAGCTGCTCACCAGAAGGACCCCCGTGTTCACCGATCCCCAGGCGATCGTGTTGTGCTCGACGCCGACGCCGAAACCGTAGGGGTGCTCCGTCCGGTATCCCGTGTAGAGGGCAAACAGCCCGGAGAAGAAGAGGACTTCGCTCCCGAGGAAGACCCACATTCCGAGCCGAGCCGCGTGCGCCTGCTTCTCGAGGTCTTCGAACTGCTCGGCGACCTGCTCAGGCATGGGGTGCCTCCTGCGGCGCCTGTTCGCCTCCCGCCTTCAGCTCACCGGGGAACGGCACGGTATAGTCGTAGGGGTCGAGCTCGAAGACCGGCTCCGCCGGGAAGTTGTGCTTCGGCGGCGGAGACGGCGTGTACCACTCGTAGCTGCGAGAGTCCCACGGGTTGGCGCCGGCGGGCGGGCCCGTGAAGCAGGCGACGAGGAGGTAGCAGAGCGTCAGCAGCATCGCAGCGCCGAGGAGCCACGCGCCGACGGTGGAGACGACGTGCAGCGGCTGGTAGACGGGATCGTAGTAGTAGTACCGCCTCGCCATCCCGCCGTTGCCGAGCAGGAACTGCGGAAAGAACGTCATGAAGAAGCCGGCGAACACGATCGTCCCCGCGACGATGCCCCAGCGCTCCGGGTACATGCGACCGGTGATCTTCGGGAACCAATAGTGGAGCGCGGCCAGCCAGGCGGTGAGCGTCCCGCCGACCATGATGAAGTGGAAGTGGGCGACGACGAAATAGGTGTCGTGCCAGTGCACGTCGAGGCTCTGCGTCGCGACGGCGACGCCCGTCATTCCTCCGAACACGAAGAGGAAAAGGAACGCAAAGAAGTAGATCATCGGAGTGGCGACGGCGACGGAGCCGCGACGCATCGTGAGCACCCAGGTGAACACCTTGATGGCGCTGAAGATGGCGACCAGCATCGAGAGGACGCCGAAGGCGGCGGCGTCGAACAGGCTGATTCCGGCGACGAACATGTGGTGCCCCCACGTCCCGAACCCTACGAAGGCGATCCCCAGGGTCGAGTACGCGATCGCCTTGTACGACGCCGGGTTCTTGTGGCTGAAGGTCGGGACGACCTCGCTGATGACGCCCATCGCCGGCAGGATCATGATGTAGACCGCCGGGTGCGAGTAGAACCAGAAGAGGTGCTGGTAAAGCACGGGATCACCGCCCCGATGCGGATCGAAGAGGCCCCAGTCGAACCAGTGGTCGATGCCGACGATGAGGAGCGAGATCGCCAGCACCGGCGTCGCCAGCGTCTGGATGATGCTGACGCCATACATGGCCCACACGAAGAGCGGCATGCGGAACCAGGTGACGCCCTTGGCCCGCATCGTGTGCGTCGTGACGATGAAGTTGACGCCCGTGATGATCGTCGACCACCCGAGGATGAAGATGCCGAACACGGTCGGCACCACGGCGCTCGGCGAGTGGGCGCTGTACGGGGCGTAAAACGTCCACCCGGTGTCGGCGCCTCCCATCCAGAGCGCGACGATGACCCAGACGACGCCGGCGACGTAGATGTAATAGCTGGCGAGGTTCAGGCGAGGAAAGGCGACGTCCTTGGCGCCTATCATCATCGGCAAGAGAAAATTCCCGAACGCCGTGGGGATCGACGGGATCATGAACAACCAGACCATGACGATGCCGTGCATCGTGAACATGCGGTTGTACGTGTAGGCGTCGATGATCGTCTGATCGGGGGTCAGGTGCTCGGTACGGAGCACGAGCGCGAAGACTCCGCCGAGGAGAAGCGCGAACGTCGTCGTGACCAGGTAGAGGATCCCGATCCGCTTGTGGTCCGTGGTCAGGGCCCACGACTTCACGGTGTACGCGACGTTGAGGTACGTCTCGCGGCTGGGCGCCTCGCGATGGGGGACCGGGACGACGCCGACGTCGATCGTGGTCACGGCTGCGGCTCCTGGCGCTGCGCGGAGTTGATCGGTTCGACGTGGGGCAGCCGGATGACGGGCTGAAAGGGCTGGCTACGCAGCGACTTGATGAACTCGACCAGCGCGGCGACCTCGGGCTCCTGCAGGATGCCGCGATACGTCGGCATGACGCCCTTGTAGCCAGCCACGAGATCCACCTGGGGGTCCATCATCGACCGCGTCAGGTACGCCTCGTCGGCCACGAGCACGCGTCCGTCGTTCATCGTCACCTGCGAGTCATAGAGCCTCGCCCACGTCGGACCGATGTGCGGTTGGCCGTCGAGCGTGTGGCAGTTGAAGCACCCGTTCCGCGAGGCGACGGCGCGCCCCGTCTCCGCGAGATCGCCGCCCTCCGTCGCGCTGGCCCCGGCGAATCCCTCCGCGGTCCGGACACCCTGCCCGTCGAGCCAGCGCCCGTAGTCCGGCTGCGAGAGCACCTGCACGTGGCCGATCATGCGCGAGTGATCGACGCCGCAGTACTCGGCGCACTCGATCGCGTACGTGCCCGGCGTGTTCGCCTGGAACCATGCCGTGTAGTAGCGCCCCGGGACGACGTCGTGCTTCATCCGGAACGCGGGAACGTAGAAGCTGTGAATCACGTCGCGCGACGTCATCACCAGCGTGACGGGACGATTCACCGGGACGGTGAGCACGTCCATCGACGCGCGCCCGTCCGGATATGAGAACTTCCACATCCATTGCTTGGCCGTGACGTAAATCGGAATCGCGTCGGGTGGGGCCGTCATCATGTGGTTGTACTGGGACGCGCCCACGACCCAGAACACGAGGAAGAGCGACAGCAGCCCGCCGATGATGGCGATCTCGACCGGCACCGCGGTACTCACCTGGGCCGTGAGGGGCCGCGGATGTCGCCGCCGGTAGCGGACCAGGTAGTAGATCGCCAGGAGGAAGACGAACAGAGCCCCGAGCATCGTGGCGCTGATCACGAAGTAGTGGAGAAGGTCGACGTCCTGGGCGTACGTCGACGCCTGCGGCGGGAGGTTGAGCAAGCCCCGGAGCAAATTGTTCATCGGGAAGCTTCCTTCGCGACGAGGTCCATCGCGCGGTCGATCGGGATCTTCGCGATTCCGGCGCGCCGGTCGATCCAACCCCAGCTCTCCAGATCGCGGCGCTGCGCGTCGCGCAGGTCGAGCCCGACCCTCGTCTGCCAGATCGGCGTCTGCTCGATGTGCGAGAGCGTTCGCGGCGCGGGCCGCGGCCCCGGGGGGCCTGCCTCGTTCGGCGTGATCGCACCGACGGACGCGAAGACGATCAAACCGCCGAAGAAGACGCCGAGCGCGCCGATGAGAATGCTCGCCACGCCCACGCGGAGCAGGTCGCCGGAGGCGACCTCGTCGGCCCCTTGCCGGACCTCGAAATCGACTGCGTGCGACTCGCTCATACGGACGCCTCGTAATTCAGGCCCTCGGCGAGCTCCGGTACATGCAGCGGAAGTGGCGGAGCCGTGAGGTAGCGCCTGAGGATCCACGCGGACGACAGGCCGCCCACGAACAGGATGGCGGCCAGGTCGAGCCAGTGCGGCCGAACGCCGCTCGGGTCGTGCACCGGGAGCACCAGCCAGTACACGTCGACGAAATGCATCATGAGCATCCAGGCACCGACGCTGGCGAGGTAACCGAGGTGCCGCTTCCAGTGTCGATTGAGGAGCGCGAAGAACGGCACGATGAAGTGGCCGAACACGAGCAGAATCGTGATCGCGTCCCACGTCCCCTGCGTGCGTCGCGCGTAGTAAACGACTTCGTCGGGGATATTTCCGATCCAGTAAATGAGCAGCTGGCTGAAGGCCATGTACGCCCAGAAAATGATCATCGCGAAGAGCACTCGGCCCAGCGCCTGAGCGTGATCCGGCGTGACGCGAACGGCGGGCCCCGGTCGTCGCATCGATGGCTGCAGCATCACGGCGACCAGCGCGACGGCCGCGATGAAGGAGCCGGCGAAGTAATACAGGCCGTAGATGGTCGAGTACCAATCCGGCTCGAGCGACATCGTCCAGTCGAACGAAGCCCACGTGAGGGACAGCCCGACCAGGGGCAGCCCGCCGCCGCTCAGGCGCCGCATGCGCCGCACCAGCGCTTTCGAAGGAGACTCGTCGTTCGCCTTCGACCAGGCGCGGAGCAGCCCGCCGATGGCGATGAACACGAGGAAGTAGAGCAGCGTGCGAACGATGAAGAACGGCTGGTTGAGATAGCGACGCTTGTGGTCGATCGCGTGCGCCAGGGCGGGATCGAGGACGTTCGCGTGCGACGCCCATGGATATACGTAGGCGAGCCCGAAGCAGAGAGGGAAGAAGAGGACGAGAAATAGCGGTAGGGCGTCGACGATCGACTCCGTCAGTCGCTGCGTGACGACCATCCAGCTCGCCTTCGCGGCATGACCCGTCATCAGGAGCAGGAGCGCGCCGACGCAGATCGTCGCCCCGTAGGTCCATACGGCGAGGTAGGAGAACCATGCGCGCTGCGGGTCGACGAGGAGCCCGATGACGAGCAGGACGAGCCCGACCGCCGCCGCGAGGAGCGAGCTGAGGATGATCCAGCGGTAATTCACGGCGCCTCCTTGGCGAGCTCCGCGCGGACGTCGGGCGGCAAGCTCTCGACGCGTGCGCCGCGCGCAAGCTGGAGCGCGTGCACGTAGGCGACGACGCCCCAGGCGTCACGGACGCCGATCTGCGTTGCGTACGACGGCATCAGCCCGTAGCCCCCGCGTACGGTCTGGAAGACGCGCCCCGGCGGATAGCCGGCGATCCGCGCCTCGTGGAGGCTGGGCGGCTTTCGGAGCGCCATCTTGTCGGCTACCAGGCTGTCGCCGTCCCCGAGCACGCCGTGGCACGTCGCGCAGAACGTCTCGAAGCGTCTGCGGCCGTCCTCGAGCAGGGGACGGTCGACGCGCAGCGGAATCCGCTCGAGCCATCTTCCGTCGGCGACCCCGGTCGCCAGACCTGGCTGGCCCACGATCGCGTCGCTCGGGAGGGTCCCCTCGGGAGGCTGCTGCATCGTCATGCCCTTGGGCAGCAGCGGGTCGTCCGAGTACGCGGTCCGCTTCTCCTGAACCAGCATGCGGTTGAGGTGCGGATCCGGCGTGACGATCGTCTGCTCGGTGCGGCAGCCGCCGAGGAGAAGAGCGGGAGCCAGCACCACCAGGCACCGGGACACGGGCCCGCCCTTCATCGCGCTCCTCCGAGCCGCACGCTTCGAAGTGCGCCCATCTGGGCGAGCTCCCGATGCAGCTCTTCGCTGTATCGAGGGTCGGTCTCGTCGATGCCGATCCAGAATCGATCGACGGTTGCGCGCTCGAATCCTTCGATCTCGAAGACCGGGTGGTGGAGCCGCGGCAATCCGGAAAATCCGAGCGCCACGAAGAACCCGGCCAGGGACGCGGCAAGCACCGCCGACTCGAACGTGATCGGGATGAACGCCGGCGCCGAGTTCAGCGGGCGGCCCCCCACGTTGATCGGGTAATCGCGGGCGTTGCACCACCACTGCAGGAGGTAACCGAACCCGCCGCCGAAGAGCCCCGCGCCGAGCATGATCCAGGGGACCATGGACTCGGGGAGCCGCTTGACGAGTGCGCGCAAGGGGTAGGGCGTCCACGACGCCAGCCGCGTATATCCAGCGTGCTGCAGGCGGTCGTACGCGCGCACCAGCGCATCGGCCGAATCGAACTCCGCCAGGATCCCGCTACGCAAGGCGCACCACCCTTTCTGCGCGCTCCAGCGACTCGGAACGTGCGAGCTCGTGACGCAGCTCCTTCAGCTCCGCGATCGGGATGAACGGAACGAAGCGAAGGAACAGGAGGAACAGGAACAAAAAGAAGCAGCAGGTGCCGCCGAGAATGGTCCAGTCGATCCACGAGGGCGTGTAGATGCGCCAGCTCGAGGGCAGGAAATCGCGATGCAGAGAGGTGATGATGAGCATGAAGCGCTCGGACCACATGCCGAGCTGCACGAAGCAGCACACCAGGAAGAGCAGCACCGGGGACGTGCGCCAGCGTTTGCTCCAGAGAGCCTGTACCGAGATGCAGTTGCAGAAGATGACGCCCCAGAACACCCACGCATACGGCCCGAGGGGCCGGTCGACGAGCTGGACGTATTCCTCGTACTGGTTGCCGCTGTACCAGGCCAAAAACGGCTCGACCAGGTACGTGTACGTCACCACCCAGCCCGTGACGAGAAGCATCTTTGCCATGTTGTCGAGATGGTTCTTCGTCACGACGTCGTGCAGCTTGAAGATTGCCCGCGCCGGGATCATCAGCTGAAGCACCATCGCGAACCCGGAGTAGATCGCCCCGGCGACGAAGTACGGGGGGAAGATTGCCGAGTGCCAGCCGGGGAGCTGAGCGATCGCGAAGTCGAAGCTGACGTTGGTGTGCACGGAGAGGACGAGCGGCGTGGCCAGGCCGCCGAATACGAGATAGGTGATCCGGTAATGTCGCCAGTGGGTGTTCTCCCCGCGCCAGCCGAGAGCGAAGATCCCGTAAAGGCGCCGCTGCCATAGCATCGGCGCCCGATCGCGCGCCGTCGCGAGGTCGGGCAGCAGGCCCATGTACCAGAACAGGAGCGATACCGTAAAATAGGTCGTCACGGCGACGACGTCCCAGGGAAGCGAGGACCGGAATTGCGGCCATATCCCCATTTCGGACGGGTACGGTATCAGCCAATAAAAGAACCACGGTCGACCGAGATGGAGGAGAGGAAAGAGTCCCGCCTGTATGATCGCAAACAGCGTCATCGCCTCCGCGAAGCGGTTGATCGACGTGCGCCAGTGCACCTCGAGGAGCAGGAGGATGGCGGAAATGAACGTGCCGGCATGGCCGATCCCGATCCACCAAACGAAGTTGATGATCGCGAATGCCCACGCCACCGGGATGTTGTTCCCCCAGAGGCCGATTCCGGTAATTACCGTGTACGTGACGGCGAACGCGAGCACGACGGTCCCGAGCCCCGTCAGCCCGATCGCGTACTTGTACCAGGGCCAGCGCACCCAGAGCGGCGAGAGCAGCCTCTCGGTCATCGCCAGGTCGGACTCACGGCGAAGGAGGACGGGCTCGCCGCCGGTCGGCTCCTCGCGCAAGAGCTCGAGCGCCGGCGCCTCCGCGACGGTCATGTCACGAGCTCCGGGTTCGGGTTGATGACGCGCGCCAGGTACCGCGTGCGCGGCCTCGTCCCGAGCTCGTGCAGCACCTGGTACAGGCGCGCGTTCTGGCGCGTCCTGGATACTTCGGTGTTCGGGTCCGCAACGTCGCCGAAGACGATGGCGCCCGTCGGGCACGTCTGCTGGCATGCGGTCTGGATCTCGAGATCGCGGAGCGGCCTTTGTTCGCGGCGCGCGCGGATCTCGACTTCGCGTATACGCTGGACGCAGTACGTGCACTTCTCCATGACGCCGCGCGCGCGCACCGTGACGTCGGGGTTCATCGCCAGTTGCAGCGTCTCGGCCTTCTCGCGGTTGTAATTGAAGAAGTTGAAGCGGCGGACCTTGTACGGACAGTTGTTGCTGCAGAAGCGAGTGCCGACGCACCGGTTGTAGATCATCTCGTTGAGGCCGTCGGGGCTGTGGACGGTCGCGTTCACCGGGCACACGTACTCGCAGGGCGCCTGCTCGCAGTGCTGGCAGAGCATCGGCTGGACGACCGCCGTGGCGCTCCGCGGGTCGCCCTCGAAGTACCGGTCGATCCGCAGCCAATGCATCTCGCGGCTGAGGACCACCCCCCCCTTCCCGACGGTGGGAATGTTGTTTTCGGCCATGCACGCGACGACGCACGCGCTGCAGCCGGTACAGGCGTTGAGGTCGATCGTCATCCCCCACTGGTGCTGCGCGTCCGGCTGGAGGAAGTACAGCGAGCGCGGGCGCTCGTGGGGCTCGTTCAGCGGGAGGGCAAAGTCGGGCTCCTGGCGATACTGCGCGAGCGTGTGTCGCAGGACGATCGGGCGCCCCTCCATCGTCCAGTGCTCCTGGGTCAACGCGAGCGTCCATCGCCCGGAGACCTTGCGTACGCGCACCTCGTCGAACCACGGCGCGCGCGAGTCGCGGAGTCCGTAGGCATTGACGCCGACGTTGCTCGAAATTCGATAGGGAACCGTCTGGCCGTAGCCGAGCGCGATCCCGACCACGTTGTCGGCCATCGAGGGCACGATGAGGACCGGAGCCTGGAGGGTCCGGCCGCGGACCTCGAGCTCGACGATGTCGGAGGAGGCGACGTCGAGCGCCGTAGCCGTCGTCGGACTGACGAGCGCGGCGTTGTCCCAGGTGAGCTTGGTCACCGGATCGGCGAGCTCCTGCAGGCACGCGTTGTCGCCGAAGCGCCCGTCGAGGACCTTTGAATCGGCGAAGTACACGACCTCCATTGCGGGCGGAGGCGCCGGCGGAGTCGAAATGGCCTGCACGAGCGCTGGCCATGCGACGCGCACGTCGACCGGCGCCGGTGCGCCGTTCTCGACGACCCCGGTCGCAAGCGCCGACTGCCAGAAGGTATCGAAGTCGCCCGGGGTGTTCGTGCGCCAGTACGTCTGCACGAGGTCTCGCGAGGGCGTATCCAGGTTCCCGAGGATGGCGGCGAGCACCTGGCCTGCGGTCACTCCGGCGACCAGCGGCCGGATCAGCGGCTGCACGATCGACGGGGTTCCGTCGAACGCGCGCGCGTCGCTCCAACCTTCCAGGAAGTGCGCCTCCGGCACCCGCCACGAGCAGAGCCGCGCCGTGTAGTTGTCGCGCGTGCCGACGAACGCCGTTTTGGCGATCGCTCCGATGCGCCGGGGGAGGTCGAGGTCGGCTGGCGCGGTGTACGCGGGGTCGCCGGCTATCATCACGAGCGCGGAGAGCTCGCCCGCGTCGATCGCGCGCACCAGCGCGCCCATCCCGTGACTTGCCTCGCCGGCTTCGAAGATCGGCGACGGGCCGTAGGACACCGTACGGCCGACGTTCCCCAGAAGCGCGTTCATCCCGTGCGCGATCGCGTGCACCTCGGCCGGTTGGCCGTCGCCGACAACGACGGCCGTCGCTCCCGGGTGGGCGAGCAGATCCTTCGCAACGGCACGAACGAAGTCCTGGTTCGCGCCGCGTGCCCGCCCGCCGGCTGCGCGACGCAGCTCCGGTGGCACGCGGGGGATGCCCTGCGCGACGAGCTCGGCCAGCAGATCCGCCGCGAAGCCGCCGACCTGGTGCGCGAGGATTCGTAGCCGGTTGTCCGCGGCCATGCCGGTGACCGACAGGCGCGACTCGACGGCGTAGAGTCGGCTCGGCGTATCGCTGGGCACGTTTACGCGCCTCGTCTGCGCCCACGCGCGCGCCCACGCCATCGGCGCTTCGGTGGCCGCGAGGAAGTCCGCGTCGAGCGCGAGGACGACCGCCGCGCGGTCGAAGGACCAGCGCGGTTCGACGACCTGCCCGAACGCCTGCCGCGCGCCCGCCCACGCGCTCGCCCGGACGAGAGGCGAGTAGAAGCTCACGACGACGTCGCCGCGACGACGGAGGCGCTGCACGAGATCCACCAGGTGAGGCGCGCTCGTCGGTGCCAGCACGACGTGCAGCTTCTTCCCCGCAGGTGGAGGCGCAGCGAGGAATGCGGCGAACGCGTTCCACGTCGCCGGGGTGCCGTCGTGCACGATCTCCTTCGCACGCGTCGGGTCGTACAGGTCGAGGATGCTGGCCTGGTGCAGCGTGCCCAGCGCGCCGAGACTCGCAGGGTGGCGCGGGTTGCCCTCGGCCTTCGTCGGTCGCCCCTCGTGGCTGGCGACGAGCATGCCGATGCCGTAGCCGTCGACCGTCATCGTGGTCGCGTACGTCGTCGGTACGGAGGGCCTCACCTCCGGCGGCTGGTTGACGTAGGGCACGATGAATTCCTGCGGTCCCCGACTGCACGCCGCGGCTCCGCCGAGCGCCGCGCTGGCGCCGAGGAGCTGCATCAGCGTCCGGCGGGAGACGCCGGGAGGAGAATCGGCTCCCTCCGGGAATTCCGGCGAGGGCTCACGCCCCTCGCCGAGCAGATCTCCCGGCCCACGCCAAAAGCCACCGTCCACGCGACCTCCTTCGATCCTCGCGCCGCCGACCGATGCGACCGCCGCGCGCGATGGCGACAAACGGGCTCGTCACATCGGACGCTGACACTGCTGGCGGTTCGACGCGCGCGCGGCGGCACCGTGCAAGCGCCGAGCCCACGCGGAGCTGCGTTCCCCGCGCGAGCTGCAAGGTGATTTCAACGCGCTTCGAGGCGAATCGCTACACCATGGCGGACTGGTAATCCCAGCGAGAGGCCGGGGCGCGCATTGCATCACTCCGCTGCCCGCACCGTCGACCCCGGTCCGCGGAATCCTGCTCGTCACTGGTCCCATGGTCGCAGCACGGCTGCATGCCGGTGGTGCGCTGCTTGCTGAATCGCTCGAACCGGGAGCTCACATGAGACGATCCGTCAGGGACAAGGTGGCCGTGGTCACCGGGGCGGCAGCGGGTGTCGGCCGAGCCGCGGCGCGGGCGTTCGCGGAGAGGGGCGCCGACGTCGCCCTCATCGCCCGCGGCGAGGATGGCCTGGCAGCGGCCGCGCGGGAGGTGGAGGCCTTCGGCCGGCGCGCGCTGGTGTTGCCTCTCGACGTCGCGGACTCGGGAGCGGTCGAACGTGCCGCGGACGAGATCGAACAGAAGCTCGGTCCGATCGACGTCTGGGTCAACGACGCGATGGTATCGGTATTCGCGCGCTTTCTCGATACGACCCCTGAAGAGTTTCGCCGCGTGACGGAGGTTACCTATCTCGGTTACGTACACGGCACCCAGGCCGCTCTTCGTCGTATGATCCCGCGCCAGCGCGGCACCATCGTGCAGGTCGGTTCTGCGCTCGCGTATCGCTCGATCCCGCTTCAGTCGGCGTACTGCGCCGCCAAGCACGCCATCCACGGACTCTGCGAATCCATTCGCACCGAGCTTCGACACGACAAGATCCGTGTGCACCTTTGCGAGGTGCAGCTGCCCGCAGTGAATACGCCGCAGTTCACTTGGTCGCGCGCGAAACTGCCCCGCGGCCCTCAGCCGGTCCCTCCGATCTTTCAGCCCGAACTGATCGCCGACGCGATCGTGTTTGCGGCGGAGCACAAGCGGCGCGAAATCTGGCTCGCCTGGCCATCGATCAAGGCGATCCTGTCGGACAAGATCGCCCCGCGCATCGGCGACATGTATCTCGCAAGAACTGGTTTCGAGTCGCAACAGACCGATCAGCCGATCGGTCCGGATCGTCCGGACGACCTCTTCTCCCCGGTGCCCGGGGACTTCGGTGCGCACGGCGAGTTTGAGCATCAGGCCAAGGGCTTCAGCGCCGCCTGGTGGCTCAGCAAGCACCGGGGCGCCGTCTGCTCCGGGATCCTGGCGGCAGTCGCCGGCGGCGCGGTCGCCTATGCGCGCTTGCGCGCTTGACGTTTGCCGGGCGTCGACAGAAGTGCGAGCGGCTCATCCGGTCACAGATCACGAGCGGATGACCCACGCGAGCGCGCGCGGCGCCGGACGAGGGATTCGCGTGGCGCGACCGGTCTTCCTTCGGCTGAGACTTGCCCTACCGCTCGCCGAACCAGGCGCGCGGCCCTAGGCTCCCCGGGTCGCATGTGTCGTTTGCTCGGGATCATCGCCTCGGAGCCTGTCTCTTATACACATCTCCGAGCCCACGAGACAGGCAGAAATCT
>CALKVG010000402.1 GCA_937998045.1 uncultured Myxococcales bacterium | reverse complement strand
TTCCTGGAACGCTGCTACTGGCCGGGATCCCGGCCAGTAGCAGCGTTCCAGGAAACAAGAAAGTCCCGTCCTTCCCATGCCCGAGCACACGACCTTCTTCAGCTATCTCATCGCGCAGTTCCCCGCGCTCGGCCAGAACATGAGCGCCTTCGGGAACTCGCTCTTCGGCGAGCCGGTGAGCGCGCACGGCGCCGAGCCGCTCGTCGCGAGCATCTTCATCATGCTCCTGCTGCTCGTCGCGGCGTTCGGTCTGCGCGGCCAGCTCGTCGATTACGACAAGTCGGTCATTCCGGACGCCACGCTCAGCGTGCGAACGTTCTTCGAGGTTTTCATCGGCTTCTGGTACGGCACGATGAAGGACATGATGGGCCCGAAGCGCGCCAAGCGGTATTTCCCGCTGGTCGGCTCGCTCGCATGCTTCATCCTCCTTTCGAACGCGCTCGGCCTCATCCCCGGGTTCTCGCCGCCCACGTCGAACTGGAACATCACGATGGGCTGCGCCGTCGTCGTCTTCGTGATGTTCAACTACTACGGCCTGAAGGAGAACGGCCTCGGGTACGTCAAGCACCTCTTCGGTCCGTACATCGGCTGGTGGGGGATCCCGATCAACCTGCTCCTTTTCGTCATCGAGCTCGTCTCGATGCTCATCCGGCCGCTCACGCTGAGCGTTCGTCTCATGCTGAACATGGCGGTCGACCACCTGCTCGTGACCCTCACGCTCGGGATGATCGCGCTGCTCTTGCCGGTGCCGGTTCTCGTCCTAAGCACGCTCGTCGTCATCGTGCAGGTGATGGTTTTCTGCCTGCTGACGTCGATTTACATCTCGCTCGCGACCGAGCACGACGAACACGAGGCGGACGCCAAAAGTCACGGCGTCGGCGCTGCCCATGCTGCCGGCGCGGGGTTCTGAAAGCGCCGCATCCGGTGCCTCTACCAAGCTTCTGGACGAAAACGCCCCACGGCCCTAGCCAGCTGGACGAAAAGCGACTAAGAGGGCCGCCCGGCGGTCACCACGCCACCCAATTTTCCCCATCCGTTCGACGATAGGAGCCATTGACGATGTCGACCCCGAAGAAGCTCACAGTCGCGGCGTTCTCGTTTGCCGCGACGTTCCTTCTGCCGATCCTGGCGTTCGCTCAGGACGACCGCGTCGGCTCGAATGCCTTCGATGTTCGCGCGTGGGCGGCGGCGGGCGCGGGCATCGCCATCGGTCTCGGCGTGCTCGGCGGCGCGCTCGGTCAGGGCCGTGCCGCGGCCGCGGCGCTCGAGGGCATCTCGCGGAATCCGGGCGCCTCGGCGCGCATCCAGACGCCGATGATTCTCGGTCTCGCGCTCATCGAGTCGCTGGTTCTGCTCGCGTTCGTCATCGCCTTCTTCCTCCAGGGCTTCGCGAAGGGCTGAGAGGCACGCGTCGCGTCCGTGCGGCGCGCGACGCGCACGGGCGCCTCGTGCGCGTCGTCGCTCGGAGAATGCGCTCGCCTCAGTCTTGCGCGATGCTCGCGTCGCTCGGCGCTTGCGGGGAACCGTCGCCGACAGAGGCCTCCCGCGGAGGTGTCGCGTCGGTCGCATCCGGAAGGGCCCCGGCGTCGCTCACGCTACCGGAGTCGGTGGAAGGCGGCGGCGCGGCGTCGCCTGGCGAGGCGCAGATGGCGGGCTCGCATGCGAAGACCTTGCCGAAGCCCCCGGTCGCGGTCTCGCCGAAAGAGCAGTAGCACTGGTCGTAGACACCGGGGCACACGCTCGGGTACGCGCAGATCTGGCCGGGGGCGGAGCACGCATGCAGGCTGGCGGCCGCGAGCGAGGCGGGGCACGCCGCCGGCTGGGCCGGGACGTTGGGACACATCGGAGTGTCGCCGGGGTTCACCGCGGTGCCGGTCCCGTCGCGGCACGCAAACGTCCCCCCCATGCAGACGCAGTAGAGCGACGCGGACGTGTTGCCGCAGGCGTACTGCGGACCGCAGACTACGCCGTCGGTCGGACAGGGCTTGCCGACGGTCTCCGCCGGCGTGGCCGGACACACGGCCTCGGCCTCCGTGCTGGGGGCGACGGGCGAGCTGCTCGAGCTGCAGCCGCCCGCTGCGACCGCGAGGGGCGCGGCGAGGGCGATCGCGAGGAGGGCGCGGCCCACATGACCGCGCATGCGTCCCGATTCGAAGACCATCTGCATTACCTCGGGCGACGCACCCATATCGCTTCCCGGCGCCGGCGACAAAGCGAAATGGCACGGCGGTCGCGCTGGCGCATGGGTGTCGGCCCCACACCTTACCGGAGCTCTCCGCGCCGCGTCGACGACGCGTGCGGCTCAGCGTACCCGCACGAGAGTCCCCTCGTCGGCGGCGGTCGGGTACGCGGCGGCCCACCCCCGCGGCAGGCGAGGCTCGGTGAAGTCGAACAGCCAGCGGGCGTCGAGCGGGGCGAGGTTGACGCACCCATGGCTGCGCACGCGGCCGAAGTCGCGGTGCCAGTAGGTGCCGTGCAGGCCGACGGCGCCGTCGAAGAACTGGACGTAGGGAACCTCCTCCAGCGAATAGTGCGCGTCGAGGTCGTCGCGGTCGATGTTGGCCATGTCGGACGCGAAGATCTTCACCCACACCCGGTGCACTCCGGGCGGGGTGGCGCTCTCGGCCCCCTTGGCGCCGCGTCCGGTCGAGACGAGCGTCGCGTACACTGGCCGCGTGCCCTCATAAGCGACGAGCGTCTGCGTCGCGAGCTCGACGTCGATCCAGCGCTCGCCGGGGCGCCCGACCTGCTCGGGCGGCGGATTCGCGGTCGGTCGTGCGAGGTCGCGGAGGAGCATCCACGCGCCGTCGCCGATCCGGACGGAAGCGCCGGCTTCCTGCAAGACGTGCACGAGCTCGAATCGCGCGCGCGTTTCGGTGGGCTTGGCTCGCGGCCCGGGGTCGGGCGACGCCCACACGCTCGCGCGGTCGGCGACGACCCACGCGAAATCGAGCTTCCCCTGCTCGACGGTCTCGCCATGGAACGCCGACGGTCGCGCGGCGATGAGCTCGCGCTGGGCCACCCAGAGTCCCTTCGTCGTACGAACCCAGCGCTCGCCGTCGAGCATTCGTTGCTCGACCACCGCGACGGACCAGCCGCTGTCGATCTCGCGGTCTACCGCGCCGTCCGCCGCCATCGCGAGATCGGCGTACGCCTCGGCGCCGTCGCGTCCGGCGAAGAAGTACGCGTAGGGCAGGCCCTCGGGCCCGACGGGCACGATGGGAGCGCCGGGGTCGTCGGCCGAAAGCACAGCCGCGTCGGAGCACGTCCACGCGAGCGGTCCGACCAGCCACCAGCGACCCGTGCACCCCAGCCCGCGCTTCGCGCCGAAGAGCGGCAGCGTCGCGGCAGGGGCGGTCACGCCGCGGCGGTCGCTCGCGCGGGTCGGACCGGCGAAGAGCACCATGTCGCCCGGCTGACCGTGTTCTCCCGGCTTGGGAGCGACGGACCGCGCCCACGACGCGAGCGGGACGTCGTCCGCGTCCACCCACGGGGGGACGGGCGCGTCGGCGCGCACGGCGCCGGACGCGAGCACCAGGACACCGGCGAGCGCAGCCCAGGTAGCGCGGTTCACGGCCGCGCGGGCTGCGGCAAGCGCAGCTTGAACGTGGCGCCGCGGCTCGACGACTGGACGGCGATCGTTCCGCCGTGCTCCTCGGCGATCTTCTTGACGATCGCCAGGCCGAGGCCCGTTCCGCCCTTCTTTCCCTTCGTCACGAACGACTGGAAGAGGCGGTGCTCGATCTCCTTCGGAATGCCGGGGCCGGTGTCGGAGAACGTGACGAGGAGCGCGCCGTCCTGCTTGTCGCGCGTCACCTTGATGATGAGCTTCCCGCCCTTCTTGCCCATGGCTTCGGCGGCGTTGCGCGCGAGGTTGTGAACGACCCGCAGCATCTTGCCCTCGTCGAAACGGGCGGTACCGCGCTCCTGCACGTCGACCACCAGCTCGACGCCGCGACGGGAGAGGTCCGTCTCGAGCTGGACGCGCACGTCCTCGAAGAACTTCTGCAGGTACACCTTGCGAACGAGGACGCTCTTCTCGCCGCGCGCGAACTCGAGCACCTCGCGCTGCATCGCGCCGATGAGGTCGAACTGCTTGAGGATGAGCTCTGCGTACCGCTCGCGCTGCGCGACGTCGTTGGACCCTTGCATCAGCTGCACGTAGCCGCTGATCACGGTGAGCGGAGTCTTGAGGTCGTGGATGACGCTCGAGAGCAGGCGCCCGATGGTCGTGAGCCGCTCCTCGCGCTCGCGCGCCTCGCGCGACAACTGCAAGCGGATGGCGGTCGACGCGTTCGCCGTCACGAGCTCGAAGAGCTCCCGGTCTTCGTCCGTGAAGGGTCGGTTCGCGCGCTTGTTGTAGATCGCGATCGCCCCTATCGGCGCCTTGTTGTCACCCTCGAGCGGCACGGCGATCGCCGTCCGGGTCGTGGCGGCGCCGGCGCGTTCGTCGAGCCCGCGATCGCGGCGGGAGTCGTTCTCGGCGTCGCTCGTGACGAGGACCTCGTTGTTCCGGATGGCCCACCCGATGAGGCCCGCATCCTCCGGGTAGGGCAGTCGACGCATCTTCTTCGCGCGCTCGTCGATGAGGTAGAGAGCGCCGCCGCCGTCCTCCGGATCGCGCAAGGCGACCGCCCCCATCTTCGCCTCGCAAGCGCGCATCGCCTCGCCGAGCACCGCCATGAAGAGCTCCTCGAGCGAGGTGGCCCGCGCCATTGCGTGCTCGAGGTCGAAGAGGAGCTTGAGGTCGCGGACGCGGTGCTCGAGCTGCTCCTTCGTGTCGAGGAGCTGGATGTTCTTCTGCGTCACGGACATGAAGAGGCGCGAGTTGTCGATGCTCACCGCGGCCTGCGTGGCGAGCGCGGCGAGGATGTCCGCGTCGTCTTCGCTGAACTCGCCGCGCTTCTTGTTGAGCACCTGGACGACGCCGATCGTCTTGCCAAGGTGGTTTTTCATCGGCGCGGCGAGGATCGACCGCGTCCGGTAGCCCGAAAGCATGTCCCATTCGGGGGTGAAGCGCGCGTCCTTGTAGGCGTCGGGCACGTGCAGCGGTTTGCCGGTGCGCGCCACGTGACCGGCGATGCCGTGGCCGATCTTGAGGCGAATCGAGCGGACGTCCTCGCCGTGGGCGATGCGAGATACGAGCTCCTCGTTGGGCTCGTCGAGGAGGTAGAGGGTGGCCCGGTCGGCCTCGAGCGCCTCGGTGATCTTGTCGAGTATGAGCTCGAGGAGCTGGTCGAGGTCGAGCGTCGTGCCGAGGGCGGTGCCAACCTCGCGTAGCGCCTTGCTGACGCGCATCTCGCGCGAAAGGCGCGCCTCGAGCTCCGCCACGCGCGAGAGACGCACTTCGAGCGAGCGTGCGGGGTCGGCTCGAGTGCTCACGATCCGCATTGTACCAGTGGGGCCTCGGCCACCGTCAGGGGGTATGGCTACGCAATTTGCGGCAGAGTGTGGTTTTCGCTAGCTTCGCGGCCCTTGACTATGCCGCGCACGCTCATTGTGACACCTACTTACAACGAGAAGGAAAACCTGCCGGCGTTCGTCCAGGCGGTCCGCGCTGCGGTTCCGGACGCGGATCTGCTCGTCGTGGACGACAATTCCCCCGACGGGACCGGCGATCTCGCCGACGCGTTCGCCGCGAAAGACGGGCACGTGCGCGTCCTGCATCGGCCCGGCAAACTCGGCCTCGGAACGGCATACGTCGAGGCGTTCACCCGCGGCCTCGCCGAGGGATACGAGCGCTTCTTGGAGATGGACGCCGATTTGTCGCACGACGTTCGCTACTTGCCGGATTTCGTCCGCGCGCTCGACGACGGCTACGACCTCGTCATCGGTTCGCGCAACATCCCCGGCGGCGACGTCGAGGGATGGGGACTCGGGCGCCACTTCATCTCGAAGGGCGGTAGCCTCTACTCGCGCACGATCCTCGGTCTGCCTATCCGCGACCTGACGAGCGGCTACCGCGCCTTCACGCGCCGCGCACTCGAGGCCATCGGCCTGCAGCAGGTCCACTCGAACGGCTACTCCTTCCAGATCGAGATGGCCTACCGCGCGGTGCGCCGGGGTATGCGCGTGAAGGAGGTGCCTATCGTCTTCGTCGATCGGACGCTCGGTCGGTCGAAGATGAGCCGGCGAATCTTCGCCGAGGCCGTCGGAATGGTATGGAAGCTGCGGTTCGACGCGGCGCGCGGGAAACTGTAGCCGCCCGCTATCGCTTGGTGGCGGCGATCACCACGTGCGGGTAGGGCAGCACGTCCGGAACGCGCACCATGCGCACTTTGAAGCCGAGCTCCGTGAGCATCTCGCCCCATTCGCGGTGGTGCCGGTACGCGAGCGGCTCGCGCCAGCCCACCATCAACCGATCGAGCGCCTCCGTGAAGAGGAGCCCGAAGCGCGGCTCGGTGGTGATGTCTTTGACGACGAGCACTCCCCCGGGAACGAGCAACGAACGCAGGCGCTCGAGGACGCCTCGTTGCTCGCCCTGCGGCAGGTGGTGCATGACGTCGAGGACGTAGGCGCCGTCGAAGGACCCCGTCAGCGGAGCGTCCCGGATGTCGCCGACGAGGAACTCGTGGTCCCGCAAGGTCAGGCGCGCCGCCACGTCGCGCGCGATCGCGATGCGGCGCGCGTCCGGATCGACCCCGACGATGCGACGTCCCGGGTGCGTTTGGCCGAAGTACGCCGCGAAGAGGCCGAAGCCGCAGCCGACGTCGAGGATTCTCCCTTCGTCGGCCAGGAGAAGGTCCATGACGCTGAGGAGCTTGGGTCGGAGGATCGAGAAGCGGACGCGCGAGTACGCTCGCTCGAGGGGAGGCAGCGCCCGCACGATGTTCGCGATCGCGCGGCGTCCGTATACCTCCGGCGCCTCGAGGTTCGGCTTGGCGCCGAGGCACGCCCGAAGCGTGGCCAGGGCGCGCGCCGGACGCGAGGACGGAGAGGCGGTCGCGGTCCGCACGCGCGACACGTATGCCTGCCGCGAGAACCGCGTCAAGGAGGCCGGCGGCCGGCGGGGTCAAGACAGGCGGCGGCCCGGCCAGGGATGCAGGGGGGGTGGCGCCGAAGCGCGGGAGCGTGGTAGGCGAGTGGGGAGCGCGCGCCCGTAGCTCAGCTGGATAGAGCGGTGGCCTTCGAAGCCACAAGTCGGCGGTTCGAATCCGTCCGGGCGTACTGGCCCCGCCTGCGGCGGGGCCGAACGCCCGGACGGGGTTCGAGTCGTCTGACCTCACGCCGGAGGCGTGAGGTCTTCGGAACGAATCCGTTCTAGGAGGTCGACGTGAGCCTTCGTCGATTCCCGCGAAGCTGGGTCTTGTCGGCTACCGCCTTGGGGGCCGCCTTGGGGGGCTGTGGGAAGGGCGGGGAGACCGGGACAGCGGACGCGGGAGTGGCGGATCCGTGCGCATGGCACGTGGGGCCGTCGCTGGACGCGGGTGCTTGCGTCATTCCGGGCGCGGACGCGGGCCTGACGCGGCTGAAGACGCCGCTCGTGAAGCTCGCGCAGCTCGTCGGGGATGAGGACCTGGAGTACTCACCGCCCGCGCCGACGGAGAACCTCACGGCAACGCGCTTTGGCCTGACGGGCACCGACCGCGGCTCGTCGTTCGTCCACGACGGACGCCTGTACTTTTTCTTCGGCGATACGAACCCCACGCTCGAGGCGTGCGATAGCGCAAGGCCTTTCAACGCCGACGCGATCGCTGTGCTCGACCTTCCGCTGACGGACGCAGGCATCGACCCGGCGTCGCTGGACGCGGGGCTGCCTCTCACGTTTCTGACGGCCGCCGACGGCAAGTGGCTGCCGGTGACGCTCGACTCCAAGCCGCTCCTCCGCCTCAACCTGCCGCTGGTCGGGTTCAGCTCCGGCGCCGACATCTACGCGTTCTTTTCCGCGCCGGGGTACGGCTCGGCGGTCCTCGGGGTAGCGCACGACGACGGCACGGCCGCCTCGCTAGCGGCGTACACGTCCCTTGCCACGGTCACCGCGAACACCGCGAGGATGCTCAACGTCTTCCCTGTCCAGATGCCCGCATCCAGCGTTGCCGGGCTGGGCACGCCGTGGTCCGGGGACACCCTCCTCGTGTGGGGCCGCCCTGCCGACAGAGATGCGGGCGACCCCATTTATCTGGCCGCAGCGCCGTTCGACCATGTCGCCGATACGTCCGCGTGGCGGTTCTATGCGGGCGGTCCGCCGGGAGCGCCGACCTGGTCGCCCGGCGACGAGAACGCGCAGCCGGTCTACGTGCCCGACACCGCCGCCGGCTGCAACGGCAGCTTCTCGGTCACCTACCTGCCGGGCCTCGATCGCTGGCTGCTGCTCGATCGCTGCGACGGACCCCTTTTCGCCGGACCCCGTCGGCTTCTCTACCGCGTCGCGCCCTCGCCGGTCGGCCCCTGGTCCGACGAACGCATCTTCTTCGACCCGGCGACCGACCGAGGTTACGGACGCTTCATGCACGTGCCCGGGTGCGATTCGGATTTCACCCCCCCGCTCGTGGACCCCGAGAGCGGCAGGTCGTATTGGGGTCCCATCGGGGGGGTCGGGGGCTCCCAGGCCTACCCTTATGCCCCCTTCGTCGTCGGGCCGACCGTGCGCTACGACGGGGCGACTCGCACGGTGAGCTTCCTGCTCCTCGTGTCCGTCTGGAATCCGTATTCGCCGATGGTGATGCGCGCGACGATCACCGCCGCGGACGTCGGGCCTTGACGTCGCGAGCGGCGCGGGGCGCGACCCCGTCGCGACCGCGACGGGTCGCAGGACGTCACACAGGACAGGTTAGGACCACGCTCCGCCAAAGCGGGACACGTGCCGTCGTCAGCGTCCGGCGGGCGGGGGGCGATGGGTGGTGCGCGACTTCGCGATGGCGGGCGTGGCTGCCGCCGGCCCCTCCACGGTCAGCCTCGATCGAAGGAGCGCGAACGCCGCCGGAACGTCGTCCACGAATTCGAAAAGCTTCAGGTCCTCGCGGCCGATTGTGCCGTGACGAACGAGCGCTTCGAAGTCGATGACTTCGCGCCAGAACGCCGAGCCGTAGAGGACGACCGGGATCGTCCGATCGAGCTTCTGCGTCTGAGCGAGCGTCAGGATCTCGGTGAGCTCGTCCAGCGTACCAAAACCGCCGGGGAACACGACGAGCGCCCGCGCGAGGTGCGCGAACCATAGCTTGCGCATGAAGAAGTAGTGAAACTCGAAGACGAGCGCCGGATCGATGTACTTGTTCGGGTGCTGCTCGTGAGGCAGGCCGATGTTCAGGCCGATGCTGCGGCCGCCGGCCTCTCTCGCGCCGCGATTCGCCGCCTCCATGATGCCGCCGCCCCCGCCCGAACAGACGACGAACCGGCAGGGGCCGGGTATGGTCAGGGACCACTCGGTCAGGAGGTAGGCCAGCTTGCGCGCGTCCTCGTAGAACGGCCCGAGGGGCCCGTCCTCCGTCAGTCGTGCCGATCCGAAAAAGACCACCGTGTCCTTGATCCGTTCGCGCTGCAGCCGCGCGAGCGGTTCGAGGTACTCGGCCAGGATGCGCAACGGGCGGCCGTCGTCGCCGTCCACGAACGACGGGTTGCGGTAGGCGAGGAGCGCGGAGCGATCGTTCGAAGAGGACATGACTCCGCGTATACACCGCGGCGCTCGGGACGCTTAAAAAGGAGCTGCGCACGACCGGTTCCCCCCGGGTGCGCAGCTTGGAAACCCGCGAGGCGACTCGCGAGTGCTTGAAACGAGCGGCTCTCTTTATTCGGCAGGAGTCGCGCTCGAGTGGCTGACCTGCGCGGACTGTCCGGGCCCAGACTCCATACGCGGCGAGGTCGTCGCCGTAGACTCGCGCGCTGCTTGGAGCGCGCGATTGCGTCCGCGTGCCTGGCCACCGGCGCGGCCGATCGCGGCCATGTGCGCGCGATCGCGGCTCACGACCTCACCACCCTTGCGGCCTGCGGTCCGCGCCTCGTCCGGCGTGAACTCGTGGGCGCGACCCTGCGCGTGCGCGGCCTTGCCCCTGTCTCTTATACACATCTGACGCTGCCGACGATCTTACGCGTG
>CALKVG010000401.1 GCA_937998045.1 uncultured Myxococcales bacterium | reverse complement strand
ATCTACACGCGTAAGAGCGTCGGCAGCGTCAGATGTGTATAAGAGACAGGGGCGTGGGTTTCGCTCCTTGTATCTACCGGCGCAGGGTGCGTCGTGGATCTCAGCCCGGCGGTGCCGCAGCCCGACTCCGGCGTCGGCGGACCCATGCAGCCCGGAGTCACCGACAGCGGCAGCGGCTCCCTCATCGACGTGCAGGTGCCGCCGGGGAGTTGGACGAACGTCACCGCGAACCTGGCGAACATCCAGTCCGCTTGCGGGACCCTCTCTTTCGTCTCGGCGAAACCCGACGAGGACTTTCTCATCGCCGGCATCGCCGGGCTAGGGCTCTGGGGCAGTCGCGACGGCGGCACGAGCTGGCAAAAGCTCGGGATGGGAGCCGGCTCCGCCTCGATAACGAACAACCTGAGCTCGATCGTCTATGACCCGATGACTCCGATGCGTTTTTGGGAGTCGGGAATCTACGGCCCCGGCCTCTACGAGACGATGGACGACGGTCAGACGTTCGTCGAGCTGGGGACGGTTAGCCACGACGACCTGATCAGTGTGGACCTGAGCGACCCGGCGCGGAGCACGCTCTTGGCCGGTGGACACGAGCAGAGCCAGACGCTCTATCGGTCGACCGATGGCGGCAAGACGTGGAACAACGTCGGGTCCGCGCTCCCGGCCAACTCGCAGTGCACGACGCCGGTCCTCATCGACAAGCAGACGTATCTCATGGGGTGTGCGGGTTACGGAAACGCAACCATGGGCATCATGAGGAGCGTGGACGCCGCCGCGAGCTGGAAGCTGGTCTCCTCGATGCTCGGGGGCAGCGGCGCGCCGCTGCGCGCCAAGGACGGATCGATCTACTGGAACACGCTGTCGGGGAACGGGTTGGTGCGGAGCATCGACTCCGGCGTCACATGGATGAAGATCACCGGTGAGGGTCTGATCATGACCGATCCCGTCGAGCTTCCGGACGGAAGGATCGCTGCCCTCGGCAAACAGTACGTCCTCATCTCGGCGGACCACGGTTCGTCGTGGACGCCGGCGAGTGCCGTAGTGCCGATGACGTCCGGCGAAGATCTCCATGGCCTCGCCTACTCGGCCCAGCGCAAGGCATTCTACGTCTGGCACAACGAGTGCAGCTTCAACGGCGCCGTGCCCGTCGCGGCAGACGCCATCATGAGCTTCGCGTTCGACTACACGAAGGAATAGCTGCGCGTTGAAAACCGCGGGGGCTGCGCCCCCCTCGTCCCTCGTAAGCGGCGAGATGCAATCGTAACCGCGCATTGACGCTCGCGCGCCAGGCAGGTACGCAAATGGCTGCCATGAGCGCCAGTCCCGCCGTGCGCCCCGAAGCATATCCAATCTTGCCGAGCGCCAAGCCGTGGGCCGCGCACGACCTGAAGATCGCCGTCCTCGTGCCCTGCATGAACGAGGAGGTCGCGATCGAACGTGTCGTCGCGGGATTTCGCGCGGCGCTGCCGACGGCGACCGTCTACGTCTACGACAACAACTCGACCGACGGCACCATCGAGGCGGCGCGCCGGGCAGGCGCGGTGGTCGGCGCCGAGCGCCTTCAGGGCAAGGGGAACGTCGTCCGTCGCATGTTCAGCGACGTGGACGCCGACATCTACGTGCTCGTCGACGGCGACGATACGTACGACGCCGCGGCGAGCCCTGCGATGGTCGCGAAATTGCTCGACGAACAGCTCGACATGGTCAACGGCGCACGCAAGACCGAGAGCGTGGGCGCCTACCGGCCGGGGCATCGCTTCGGCAATGCCCTCCTCACGGGCATGGTGGCCCTCATCTTCGGTGATCGCTTTCAAGATCTTCTTTCCGGGTATCGGATCTTCTCGCGCCGATACGTGAAGTCGTTTCCCGCGCTATCGGCGGGCTTCGAGATCGAGACGGAGCTGACCGTGCATGCCCTCGAGCTGCGGATGCCCGTCGCCGAGGTCGACACCGTCTACAAGGACCGCCCGGCCGGCAGCGCCAGCAAGCTCCGGACGTATCGCGATGGCGTACGCATCCTGCGAACGATCGTGAACTTGATGAAGGGCGAGCGGCCGCTGCTCTTCTTCTCGATCGCGTTCGCCCTGCTCGCGATCCTGTCGCTCGCGCTGGCGTACCCGATTTTCGTGACCTACGAGCGAACCGGACTCGTGCCCCGCTTTCCGACGGCCATCCTGAGCTCTGCGACTATGCTCCTGGCCTTTCTTTGCCTCTTCGCTGGACTGATCCTGGACACGGTCACTCACGGCAGGCGTGAGCTGAAGCGGCTGCGCTATCTCGAGATCCCGGCTCCGCCGCGGACCGTCGAAGCTCAGTGGCCTGCGGCGGAAGAGCCCTCGAGTTCGTAGAGACTCTGATCGGCCGACGTCCCGCGCAGGTGGCCTTGCTCGGTCAGGAGGCGGCGGACGAACCGAACTTGATCGTCCCGCATGAGCGCCGAGACGCTCGACCGATCGACCGGCGGCGGCGGTCCGCCGTTCGCCAGGGCGCTGGGCGCGATGACGTGGGTGATGTGCAGCTTGCGCAGGTCCGAAGTGAAATCATCCCAGCTGCTGTAGCGCAGGGACTCCTGGACAATCTCGGCGCAATACGTCTTCCGGTCGAGGTAGAAGCCGGCGCAGTAGCAGGAGAGGAGGACCCCCGCGTCGGGCGGAAGGTCACGATTGGCCTCCTCGTAAAGCGGAAAGAGGGCGAGCTCATCGCGCAGGAATGCCTCGTGGCTCTCCGCGCCAAACGCCGCAGCGACGATCTCTCGCGCGTTCGAGCCCAAGCAGCGATGCGCCTGCCCGAGGGAGGCCGCGAGGGTGGCTGCCGCCAGGACCGCCGATACCCACTTGCGGGAGAGGATCGGACGCAGCCCAGCGAGGATGGGGAGCGCGAGGACGGAGCCAATCGGCGTCGAGTACCGTATGTAGAGGCCCGCGGCGAGGAGCTGCGCGAGCAACGTTCCGAGGACGACGAATGCCGTTCCGCGCGTTATCCACGAGCGCATGCGAAGGGCGATCAGCGTTCCGATTACGGCGAGGGCCGCGCATAGGCCGAGGAGGACGTGCGTCCTCGTCTCGATATTCCAATCTCGCCCGAAGCTATTGCCCCAGGTCATGTACCGATTGAATCGGTCAAACTTTGCGGACAGCCCTGGAGAAAAATCCCGTGAAGGGATCCATCGCGCGAAGAGCGGAAAGACGGGATTCCCGGTGACCGAGGCGGACCGCGTCATCCAGGGTAAAAGCGGGGCGACCACTAGCGGCAGGAGCCGCAAGCATGCGCTCATCCCCTGCGAGAGGCGCTGAAAGAGCGAAGCGGTGTCCTTCCCCGGACTCGCGACCGCCACGAACGTCAGCGCGAACATGGCCACAGGGAAGAGGGCGCTGCTGATCTTGAAGGTGACCGCCAGGCCCGCGAGCAGCGCCGCGCACCGGAGGAATCCGCCTTCCCGAGACTGGTACCAGAGGATCCACGCAAGCGCCGAGGCGATCATCGCGAACGAAGCCGCGCCCTCGACGTAAGCGCAGCCGAGCACGACGCAAACGCCGGCCGGACCGACCAGAAAGAGCGCTGCCGCCACCGCGCCGGTGTTCGCGCCGCCGAGACGCCGCCCCGCGAGGTAGAGCCCGACGGCCCCCAGCGTCCCGAGCGCGAAGTGCACGCACTTGGCGGCGATGTCACCGGCGAACGCCATCGCGATCGCGAAGAGCATCTCCGTGCCCATCGGCGTATTCGAATACGGATACGTCGCGAGATACCCGAGGTGGCCTTCCTGCAGCCAGCGCTTCGGAACGGTGAGATGATAACCGAGACCGTCCGGATCGATCGTTGGGACCAGGGCCATCAGGCCGGCAGCGACGATCGCGGGGCTGAGGGCGAGGAGCCAGGCGAGCCACACCGCCCGTCCGCCGTCGGGCGTCCTCGGGGGATTGACGGCGCGCCGGGCGCGGAGGGCGCGGAGGATGCCCCTCGCGACCGCCAGGAGATCGGGGATCGCGACGAGCGTGACGACGAGGACGGCCGCTTGAAGGGAGCGGGTCCCCAGTTTCCCTGCCGCTCCCAAGACGAAAGGCACGAACTGCAGCGCACCTGCGCCGAGCGCGCAGGAGAGGACTCCGCGTTCTTCCGGCGAGCCCTCACGCGAGCCGCGCCACGCGCCAAGAAGGATGAGGATCCGGCGCCCGATCCCCGCAGTCAGCCAGACGAATGCGAGGACGAAGAGCACCGGCCCGAACGGCAGGCCTTGCGTCGCTAGCCAGGGCATCGGCATCGGGCAGGCATCGTACTCTCAGCGTCCATCCGACGAGAATGCTTCCGGCCCCTCTCCGAAGGCAAGACTTGCGATACCCCGCGGCCGAAGCCGCGGCCAAACGCGCGCAATGCCTGCAATGCGGGCGTCGCCCGTTTGTGTCGCACGGGCCTGGGCGTTTTCCACTGGACGCCGATGCGTCGCGTGCAATTCTTCGTAACGCGCGGAGTCTCCCCTTCGAGCGCGAAACTCTCCGTTCGGCTCCCCACCATGACGCAAGCAACCGCCTCCGTTCTTCCCCGCGAATCGTCGTCCCCGAGCGCATTCACGCGAGACGAAAGCGAAGCGCTCCGCCAGCTGTTCGCGGAGCAAGGCTTCGTCGTCGTTCGGAACGTGGTCTCTCCCGAGAAGCTCGCCGCACTCGGCCAGCGAGTTGGAGAGGAGTTCGAGCGACAAAAGAGGATGGGAGCGCTGATGGCAGGCGGGGGCTTGCTGGCGGGACATCTCAACTGCTTCCCGGGCGTAGAGGCGCGGTTCGCGTACGATGCGCTCGTCGAGCGCGGCGTAATCGACCTCGTTCACGCGATCTTCCCGCGACCGCTCGGCGCTCCGAGTGTGGGCTGCAATTTCAACCTCCCGAAGAGCGTCATGCAACACTACCACGCCGACAGCTTCTTCACCGAAGACTTCATGATCGTCAACGTGGCTGTGGTCGACACGGACCTCGTGAACGGCGCGATCGAGCTCGCCCCGGCGACCCACAAGAAATTCTACAAGTACTGGCGGTTCGCCGTGGAGATGCCGTATCGGCGCGGCGTCCGCATCCCGATGAAGCGAGGCGACGTCCTCATCCGCACTTCGAACCTCTGGCATCGAGGAATGCCGAACCGATCGAGCGTTCCGCGCCCGATGCTCGCCTTCACGTTCCGGGAAAAGAGCAAGGACTCCGCCGAGCGCGATCCGTGGGCACTGAACGACGGAAAGGTCATGTTCTACGAGAACTGGTACCGCCCTACCCGTCTGGGCCGCCTGCGGGAGCGAACCTTCGTCTCCGCGCCCATCACCTACGCGGCGTACCGGTTCGTCCGATCGCTCTTCGGCACGAAGGGTTACGGAACGACGCCCTAGGCTGCGCACGAAACGGATCGGAAATAGTCGCGTGGCTCGCGGCGTTCGCCGCCGTGCGTGCTAAAATCCGCCGCCGATTGCAAGGTGCCTTGCGCATGAACACTTCGTGGAGAGCTGGCCCCCGTACGCTGCTGCGCTCCTGGTTCGACCCATCCCGTTGGCTCGCAAGACTGGATCTGGGCGCGTGCGATGTCGTGGGTGCCGGCGCGCGCGCTCTCGGTCGGCCCATCGTTTACAACGACGGTCGGATCGAGATCGGCCGTGACGTCACGGTGCGCTCCGTGAGCTCGCCGGTCCGCCTGGTCACGACGACCACCGGCTCGATCTCCATCGGGGATGGCGCGGTCATCGAGGCCGGGACGCACATTTTCGCCGCCAAGCGGGTGGTGCTCGGAAATGGCGTCGTCGTTGGGCCGCGCGTCGTCATATCCGACCGGAATGAGAGCGGAGTCGCCGCGGACGTGGTCGTCGAAGACGGCGCTCGCATCGGCGCCGGGGCGCGTCTCGTCGGCCCCTGCGTTGTGGCGCGCGACGCCGTTGTCGCGCCTGGTAGCGTCGTTCGGGGAGGAGCGCCCGAGAGCGAAGTGCGCACCACGGGCGCGACGGAAGGCGCCGCGAACGGCATCTCCGTTCGCCACGAGCCTCCGCACGACCCCGGCACGAACGGCGCGACCACGAAGAAAGCAGCCAGCGGCGGCATCCGCCGCGTTCGCACGCTCCTCGCCGCCGACTGGACCGTCAACGAACTCGCCGAGCACCTCGGGGGCCCTACCGAGGACGGTCTCCTCGTCGAGGCGGAGGTCGCTCCGTTCGATCAGGTCGTGCCCACGCTGCTCACGCTCTCCAGCCGCGAGCCCAAGGTGGACCTCGCGGTGCTCTGGACTCGCCCCGAGCGCGCTTGCCGGTCCTTCCACGAGCTGCTCCTGGGAGGCACGCCGAGCCCAGAGCAAATCCTCGCCGAGGTGGACGCCTTCGCTTCGCTCCTCCGCGCGCACGCTGGCGGGGCGAGGTTCGTCTTCGTGCCGAGCTGGGTACTGCCCCCCTGGCGCAGAGGGACCGGCATGCTCGAGCTGCGGGGCACCGCGCGCGCGAGCGCGGTCTTGATGCGGATGAACCTGCGACTCGCCGACGCTGCTTCCGAGCTTCCCAACGTGTTCGTGCTCGACGCGCAGCGCTGGCTCGCGGCCGCTGCCGACGGCGGATTCGATGCCAAGCTGTGGCACGCCGGGAAAATCGCGTTCACGACCGACGTGCTCTCGGAGGCCGGGAGCGACATTCACGCCGCGCTTCGAGGCTTGCTCGGCATGTCGCGGAAGCTCGTGATCATCGATCTCGACGACACCATGTGGGGCGGCATCGTGGGCGACGTCGGCTGGGAGAACCTCCGGCTCGGTGGCCACGACCCCGACGGCGAGGCCTTCGTCCAGTTCCAACGGCAGCTCGTCGCGTTGACCAAGCGCGGCATCGCGCTCGCGGTCGTGAGCAAGAACGAAGAGTCGACCGCCATCGAGGCGATGCGATCGCATCCGGAGATGATCATCCGACCCGAGATGCTGGCGGCCTACCGCATCAACTGGCGGGACAAGGCGCAGAACATCGTAGAGATCGCGCAGGAGCTCAACCTCGGGCTTCAATCCGTCGTGTTCCTCGACGACAACCCCGCGGAGCGAGGCCGCGTGCGCGAGGCTCTCCCCGAGGTCTACGTGCCCGACTGGCCCATCGACCCGACGCACTATCCTCAAGCGCTCGAGTCGCTCCGCTGCTTCGACGCGCCCCACGTCAGCGCCGAGGACGTCGAGCGCAACGCAATGTACGCCGTAGAGCGAGAGCGGACCGCGCTGCGAAACAAAGTCTCGTCGATCGACGAGTGGCTGGCGACGCTGGGGGTCAGCGTGCGGTTCGAGAAGCTCTCGCCTTCGAACGTCGCGCGAGCTGCGCAGCTTCTCAACAAGACGAACCAGATGAATCTGCGCACGCGCCGGCTGAGCGAGGTCGAGCTCCTGACGTGGGCCGGCGAGCCAGGTCACGAGCTGTGGACCGCGCAGGTGTCCGATCGCTTCGGAAATGCGGGCCTCACCGGCTTGCTCGGGCTCGAATGTCGCGGGCCCGACGCGCAGATCACCGACTTCGTCCTCAGCTGCCGCGTGATGGGTCGCCGCGTCGAGGAGACGATGGTCTGGGCGGGCCGCCGTCGCGCGGGCGCGCTCGGGGCAACCCGGGTCGTGGTCGTGCCCATCCCCACGGCGAAGAACAAGCCTTGCCTGGACTTCTTCGCAAACCGATACGGCGTCACCTCCGCGTCCCCGTGTACCCTGTCCGCGCTGGGCGGCGCGGATGTGGCCCCCGCCGCGATCCGCGTCGAGGGTTTGCCGTGAAGCTCCGCGGTCGCCTCGCGCGTGCGGCCGCGCAAGCCCTCGACGAGGCGCGCAGCCGGCTCGCGCTTCAAGGCGCGACGCGCGTCGGCGTCGGCGTCCGCGTCTTCGGTCGGCCGCATGTCACGAACCACGGCGAGCTGACCATCGGGCGGCACGTCGCGCTCGTGTCGCGTCCGTCGCCCGTCGAGCTCCTCGTCTCGTCTGGTGGGACGCTCGTCCTCGGCGAGGGCGCTCTCGTCGAGAGCGGTGCGTCCATCCGGGTGCGCGCCCGCGTCGTCATCGGCGCCGGCGCTCGCATCGGAGCGGGCTGCATCGTTGACGACGAGGCCTCGAATCCGTCGTCGGTCGTCGTGGGCGAAGGCGCGTGGATCGACGAGGGCGTGGTTCTGGTGGCGGGCGCGAACGTTCCCGCTGGAGCTCACGTCGAGCGTGAGGTCCTTCGCGATGCCGCGGCGAACGCCACGTCGTCGCGCGCCCATCGTTCGGACCGCGCAGAGGGAACGGCGGCGAGCAGCGCCGAAGTCGAGGACGTCGATCGCCGGGTCCGTGCCGTGCTGGGGCGCCTCGTCTCGGGCGCTTCGTCGCTCGACGCGCGCACGAGCTTTGCCGACGTCAAAGGGTGGGACTCGCTGGCTGCGCTCCGTGTGCTCGTGAGCCTCGAAAAGGAGTTCTCCGTCGTCCTGCCGGCGCACCTCTTTGCCCAGCATCCGACCCTCGAAGCGGTCGTCCCCGCGATCCTCACGAACGTCGCCAAACGTAGAGAAGCGCCATGAACCCTCTCGCGCGGCCTCCGCTCGGCGGGCCCCCCGTCGAGACTCGGGGCGACGTCGACTCAGCGACGGGGTTCGATCGCGCCGGTGCGGTCTTTGATGAACTGGCGGATCTCGCTTCGGCGCTCAACCTGCGTCGCATCGGGTGGGGCGCTACACGGCTCTTGCCAGAGTTCACGCTCGCGCGCAGCCGGGCGCGCCTCCTCTCGCTCGTCGGTTGCGATATCGGCCGGGGCACGGCGGTGACCGGGTACGTCCACATGGTGGGGCCGCGCGACTGCGCACGCGGCCTCCACATCGGCTCCGGCTGCATTCTTGGCCCGGACATCATCCTGGGCCTCGATGCATCGATCACGCTCGGGAAGAATGTCTCGATCGGCCCGCGCGCCGTCCTTTACACCGCGACGCACCCGCTCGGCGTGGCCGATCGCCGCATGCAGCTCGACGTCCTCTCACGACCGATTGTCGTCGGCGACGGCGCCTGGATTGGAATGGGTGCGACCATCCTGCCGGGCGTCCACGTCGGTCGGGGCGCGGTCGTCGGGGCGGGCGCCGTGGTGAACGAAGACGTGGCGGACAACGTTCTGGTTGCGGGCAACCCGGCGACGGTCGTACATGTCCTCTCGGACCGCTGATGGGCTTACCGCGAGGGTGGCGGCTGATCGCCTGGGCTGCGGCCGTCCTGTTTCTCGGGCTCGTCGCCGTCGAGGCCCGATACTTCTACAACACCCTGGCCTTCTTTTCGCCCCCGCCGGAAGCCCATCACCGAAGACGACCGCAACGTCGCGCGCGCCGCGTTTCCCGCCCTGGAGGAGGTCTCGTTTCGTAGCTCGGACGGGCTGCTCCTTCGCGGCTTCTACGTACCGTCACAGAACGGCGCCACGGTTGTCATGGGGCATGGCCTCGGCGAGAACCGGATGCGGTTCTTGCGCGTTGCCCAGCTGCTCGCGAAGCGTGGCTACGGCTCCCTCTTCTTCGACTGGCGCGCCCACGGAGACAGCGAGGGCGAGATCTCGACCTGGAGCGACCGCGAGCAAAGCGACTTCCTCGCGGCGGTGGATTTCGCCTTGCGCCGTGGCGACGTCACTGCTGGCCGCATCGCAGGTCTGGGATTCTCGATCGGCGCGTCCACGGTCGCCCTCGCAGGGGCGCGCGACCCGCGCATACGCGCGGTCATCGTCGAGGCCGTCTTCCCGTCCTTCGACGAGGAGTTGAAAGACAAGATGGGGAAGTGGGGCCCCCTCTCCCTCTGGCCGGCCCACGCCGCCGCGCGCTTCTCGGGTGTCGACTTCGACCGCATCCGGCCCATCGCGCACATCGCCGAGATCGCGCCGCGCCCGATCCTGTTCATCGCCGGGACCCGCGACTCGGACACCCCCTTGCCGTTCGTGAGGATGGTCTACGACGTCGCGGGCCAGCCGAAGGAGCTGTGGATCGCCCAGGGCGCCGAACACGGTGAATACCGCATCGTGGCCCCCGAAGAGTACGAGCGTACCCTCATCGGCTTCCTCGATCGCCCCTTCTTCGAAGAGCACGGCTGATCCGCAAAGGAGCCGCGAAATGCGCGCGGTGGGGCGCTCCGCTCCCGCCTTGCCGTTGCGAGCGCCGCGCTCTAGCCTGCGTTTTTGAATGGTACCCGACCTCGTTTCCAGGGCCCTCGGGTGAGTTATCATCCACTCTCCGTCGGGGGAGCCGTGGCCGAGAGCTTGCTGCTTGAGGATTCGCCCTCCATGGGGCCGTTGCCCGTCGTCATCACGGCGCCTGTGGGGCCCCTCCTGGGCTTCTACCACCCGGTGGAGGCCGCTCCTTCCCGTGGCTTGGGCGTGGTCCTTTGTAACCCGCTCGGCTACGAGGCGATGTGTGCGCACCGTACGTACCGCCACCTGGCCGAGCGCCTTGCGCTGCACGGCTTCCCCGCGCTCCGCTTCGACTACCACGGCACCGGCGATTCGTCGGGGAACGCGGACGATCCCGGTCGGGTCAGCGCGTGGATCGAGAGCATCGACGCCGCCATCGACAGCCTTCGCCAGCGCGCGGGCATTCACGAGATCGCTCTCTTCGGAGCCCGCTTCGGTGCGACCCTCGCCGCGAACGTCGCTGCCGCCCGCGGGGATATCGAACGCGTGATCCTGTGGGCGCCGAGCGCGTCCGGGAAAGCGTACCTGCGCGAGCTTCGTGCCTTTCGGATGATCAAAGAGCCGAACGCGCCTCCCAGTCCGCGCCTCAACGGCGGAGAAGAGGCCGCCGGGTACCACTTCGCGAAGACCACGGTCGCGGACCTCTCGGCCATCGACCTCCTCGCGCTCGAAGCGAAAATCGCGCCGCGCGCCCTCGTGCTCGCGCGCCAGGACCTGCCCGGTCCGGAGCCGCGAATCGCCAAGCATTTGACCCAGCAGGGAGTCGACGCCCGTCTGGTGCCCGATCCGGGGTACGCGCAAATGATGCGCGACCCCCAAGAGACCGTCGTGCCGTTCGCCACTCTGGACGCGATCATCGACTGGCTCGAGGAGACGAAGTACCCCGAGAGCCGCGCGATCTCCTCTTCGGTGCCGAAGTCGACGCGGAACGTCCTCGTCACGGCCAGCCCGCGCGGC
>CALKVG010000400.1 GCA_937998045.1 uncultured Myxococcales bacterium | reverse complement strand
GAGCGACTTCTCCGTCCAGGATGTGATGCCCGTCTTGACGATCCCGGTCACGCGCCGGGTGCCTGCATGCGCCGTGCACCGCGGGCGCCGTGCGTGCGCGCAGCCTCGCCCTCGCGTCGAGGCTTCTTGAATGTCGCCCGGAAGAGGCGGCGGGTACGCCGTTTGCGGCGCGTTCACCGTGCAACCGTGGAGGATCCCATGAACACTCCCGTCGTGCTCATCACCGGTGCTCTCACCGGCATCGGACGCGCTACGGCCACGGCGTTCGCGCGCGAGGGCGCTCGCGTCGTCGTCTCGGGGCGGCACGAAGACGAAGGCCAGACGCTCGCGGCGGAGCTGCGCGCTCTGGGGACCGAAGCCGAGTTCGTACGCGCCGACGTGCGGTCGGAGCCGGACGTACGCTCGCTGGTCGACAAGACGGTCGAGCGCTTCGGCCGGCTGGACATCGCGATCAACAACGCGGGGACCGAGGGGAAGCAGGCTCCCATCACGGAGCAGACCCCGGAGAACTATTCGGCGATCTTCGAGACGAACGTGCTCGGTGTCCTCCTCAGCCTGAAGCACGAGCTCCGCATCATGCGCGGCCAGCGGCATGGGAGCATCATCAATCTGTCGTCGATCGTCGGTCATGTCGGTGCGGCCAACTCGTCCGTGTATTCGGCGAGCAAGCACGCGGTCGACGGCCTCACGCAAGCGGCGGCGCTCGAGGCGGCAGAATTCGGCGTGCGCGTGAACGGGATCGCACCCGGGCCGATCGAGACCCCGATGCTCAGTCGCTTCGCGAGCGACCCGGGGCGCCGGAGGGACCTCGTGGAACACGTGGCGCTTAGGCGCTGCGGCACACCCGAAGAGGTCGCGCAGGCCGTCGTGTTCATCGCCTCCGACAAGGCGTCGTTCATCACCGGCGCGACCCTCTCGGTCGACGGCGGCCAGGTCGCCGCGTGAACTCGGGTTGCGCGGCCGTACCGGGACACCCCGACCGTCCAGTTGCCGGCGGCTCTGTCCGCGGGGCACCGTGGATGCATGAGGATCTGGATGCATGAGGATCGAATATCCAGTTAGCGAGGGAACATGAGTACTCAACAATTCGTCGAAGAACCGCGGACGGGCGGAACCGAGCGTGAGAAACGGAGCGTGGAGGCGGCAGGCGCAGGCGCTGCCACCGAGGCAATCGGCGCGGCGGCCGCGATCGTCCTGGCGATCATCGGGCTGTCCGGCGCGCTCCCGATGGCCATGATGGCGATCGCGACGATCGTGCTGGGGGCCGCTCTCTTGCTGGACGCGGGCGCGGTCGCCGCTCGGTACAGGCGTCTCGTGGGCGAATCGTTCGGCGGCGAAGGGCGCGCCGTTCGCGCGGAGGTCGGCGGCGGGATGTCGGCCGAGTCGATCGCCGGAGTCGCCGGGATCGTCCTAGGCATTCTGGCGCTGTTGGGGCTCTATCCCGTCGTCTTGTCGTCGATTGCCCTGATCGCGTTCGGCGCCGGCCTCCTCTTCGGGAGCGGCGCGAAGGGTCGATTCGCGTCCCTGAGCACCGAGCGCCACGACCTCGCCGCGACCACGCGACGGGTCCTCGACGAAGCGTTGAACTTCACGGCCGGCGGCGAGGTGCTCGTCGGAATCGGCGCGGTCGTTCTCGGCATTCTCGCCCTCCTCGGACTCCAGCCGGTGACGCTCGTGCTGGTCGGTTATCTCGCCGTCGGTGTGACCATGCTCTTCAGCGGCTCGGCGCTGGGGGCGAGGATGTTTTCCATCCTGCGTCACTCGCATTGACGCCTTGACCGGCGTTTGACAGCGTTTGAGCGTGGAATGCGGGAGCGCCGGGACGCAGCTGTCGAGCGACGTTCCGTCCCGGCTGGACCGCCTCCCCTGGACGGGCTGGCACTGGCGAGTCGTCTTCGCGCTCGGCGTCACCTGGATGCTCGACGGCCTCGAGGTGACGCTCGTCGGCGCGGTCGCGCCGCTGCTCGCCTCGCGCGACACGCTGCATCTGAGCGAGTCGCAGATCGGTGCAGCGGCGACGATCTACCTCGCGGGCGCGATCACCGGCGCGATCTTCTTCGGTCGGATGTCCGATCTCTTCGGTCGGCGGCGCCTCTTCTTCGTGACGCTCACGCTCTACGCCTTCGCCACGATGATGACCGCGTTCTCTTGGAGCTTTGCGTCGTTTGCCTTCTTCCGCGCGCTGACGGGCGCAGGCATCGGCGGGGAGGGCTCGGCGGTGAACTCGGCCATCGACGAGCTCTTGCCCGCGCGGGTCCGCGGACACGCCGACCTCGCCATCAACGGCACCTACTGGCTCGGCACCGCGCTCGGCGCCGTGCTCACGCTCATCGTCGCCGACCCCCGCGTCCTTCCACGAGCGCTGGCGTGGCGCGTGGCGTTCGCGCTCGGCGCCCTGCTCTCGGCCGGAGTGCTCCTGCTCCGCAATCAGCTTCCCGAAAGCCCGCGCTGGCTCCTCTTGCACGGGCGAGCCACCGAGGCGGACCGGGTCATGCGCGACATCGAGCGGCGCGTGGCAGGGCATGGCGGTACGCTCCCGCCGCCGGGTCCGCCGCGCCTCATCGAGGCAAAGGGCAGCGTCGGCTTCGGGGCAATCGCGCGTACGCTGGTGGTCCGTTACCCGCGGCGGACGGTCCTCGGGCTCTCCCTGATGATCGGCCAGGCTTTCGCCTACAACGGCGTCTTCTTCACCTACGCGCTCGTCCTGTCGCGGTTCTACGGCGTCGCTCCCGAGCGCATCGGCCTGTATCTGCTGCCGTTCGCGGTCGGCAATCTGCTCGGGCCCCTGCTGCTCGGACGCCTGTTCGACACCGTCGGGCGGCGGCCGATGATCGCCGCGACGTACCTCGTCGCCGCCGCGCTCATCGCGCTCGCGGGGTGGGGGATGGTCGAAGGGTGGCTCACCGCGGCGACGCAAACGCTCCTCTGGAGTCTTGCGTTCTTCGTCGCCTCCGCCGCGGCCAGCTCGGCGTACCTCACGGTGAGCGAGCTCTTCCCGGTCGAGCTGCGAGGCATGGCGATCGCGCTCTTTTACGCGGTCGGGACGGGGGCGGGCGGCGTCGCGGCGCCAGCTGTCTTCGGGGCGCTCGTTCAGACCGGCTCACGCGCGCGCGTGTTCGACGCGTATCTGGTCGGGGCCGCGCTGATGGCGGTCGGGGGGATTTTCGCGATCGTGCTCGGGGTCTCCGCCGAGCGACGCTCTCTCGAGGAGATCGCCGAGATGCCGCGTTGAGCGCGCCTCGTCGCGTCGCCGGATAGGCTCGCGACGGCGCTCCCGACGAGGCATGACGCGTCGTGCGTGCTAGTCCCCGGCGCCATGCCGCACCCGCAGTCCGAACGCCCGCTCGCCGTGCTGGTAGGCGTCCAGCTCCCCGGTGTCTCCGACGACGAACACGGCGCCGATCTCGCCGAGCTCGGGCGCCTCGTCCATACCCTCGGCTTCGACGTCGTCGGGACGGTTAGCCAGCGGCGGGACTCGCTGGCCGCGGCGGCGGTCGTCGGGGAGGGGAAGCTCCGCGAGCTCGCCGACCTGACGGGAGGCAAGGGCGTCGTTCCCTCGGGGGCTCCCGAGCGGAAGTCGAAGGCGCGCGAGCGCTGGGCGGCGGAGGCGAAAGGGGAGGAGGAGAGCGAACCGAGCCCGGGCGAGGAGCGACCCGACGACGGCACCCCGAACGAGGGGGCGCGCAAGGCGAGCGTCGTCGTCGTCGACCACGAGCTCACGCCGAGCCAGGCGAGAAACCTGGAACGCGCGACCGGCGCGCGCGTACTCGATCGCACCGGGGTCATCGTCGACATCTTTCATCGCCACGCGAAGAGCCGCGAGGCGCGTCTCCAGGTGGAGATCGCGCGGCTCACGTACGTGGCGCCTCGCCTGCGGGAGTCGGGCGGCGGCGGCGAGCGGCAGCTCGGCCGCGGTGCGGGCGAGTCGGCTCTCGAGCTCGACCGACGCAAGATCCGGGACCGCATCGCCGAGCTGCGGGAAGAGCTCGCGGCCATCCAGAAGGAGCAGGACAACCGGCGCTACGCGCGCAGGGACCAGCTGCGCGTCGCGCTGGTCGGCTACACCAACGCGGGAAAGTCGTCGCTCATGCGGGCGCTGACCGGCAGCGAGGTGCTCGTCGCCGACAAGCTCTTCGCGACGCTCGACACCACCGTCCGCGCGCTGCATCCGGAGACGAAGCCACGAGTCCTGGTCTCGGACACCGTGGGTTTCATCAAGAAGTTGCCGCACGACCTGGTCGCATCGTTTCGCTCGACGCTGGACGAGGCGCTCGAGGCCTCGCTCCTTCTGCACGTCGTGGACGCGTCGGACCCGACGTACGCCGCGCAGCTCGAGGTCACGCGCACGGTGCTGCGCGAGATCGGCGCGGACGCCGTACCCGGCAGGCTCCTGTTCAACAAGGCCGATCGCATCGACGACGGAGCACGCGGCCTCCTCCGCCGAACGTACGGCGAGGACGCGCTCGTCCTTTCTGCGCGCGAGCCGGGGGACGTGAAGGCGCTTCGCCAGACGATCATCGACTTTTTCGACGCCCGGATGGTCGACGAAGATCTGATGATTCCGTACGCGCGCCAGGGCCTGGTCGGCCAGGTGTACGAGAACACGCGGGTGCTCTCCGAGGAGTACGACGAGACGGGAATGAGGCTCCGGGTACGCGGCCTGCCCGCGGCCATCGCGCGACTTCGGAGCTCCTTCGCGAATTGATTGTTGGCTAAGAAGGCGAACTGACGCAGCGCGCGAGGTCGTCCTCATGCTTCGCGGGCGGAAAGCGTGATACAATTGGCTGTTGCAGTTGCGTTTCGCGCTCAGTCGGCTCGCTCTCACGCTGCTGCCGCTGCCTGCGGCGGCGGGGTGTTCGCTGCTGCTCTCCTTCAACGGAATCGCGGACGGTCCGCCGGGGGGAGTGGACGCGGCCGACGTCGTAGCGGCAGACGCTCCCGGCGGGTCTGACGTCGAGCCGGGTCCCACCGATGCGGCGCAAGACGCCGGCCGGGATACCTCCGATACGTCGCTCCCGGACACGTCGGCTCCGGATACGTCCGTCCCGGATACGTCGCTCCCGGAAGCCGGTGTGGACGCAACCCAGGACGGATCCGAGGGTAGCGTCGTCGATTCGGCGCCGACGGACGTGACGCAGGAGGTCAGCACCCTCGCGTTCTGCGGATCGCTCGCGCCCGCGCCGCGGTTCTGCGACGACTTCGACGAGCACCCGCTCCCCGGCGTGTGGGACTCGATGGACCAGGTGGGCGGCACCCTCGGTCTCGACACCATGAGCTTCGTTTCTCCGCCCCGCGCTCTCCTCGCCACGAACTCGGCGCTGAAGACGGGACAGCCGCTCGATGCCGTGCTTCGAAAGCGCTTTGCGCTGCCCGCGCCGCCCACGACGTTCACA
>CALKVG010000399.1 GCA_937998045.1 uncultured Myxococcales bacterium | reverse complement strand
GTGCAGCAACGGACCGACGCCGGGAGCCGGTGGCACCGGGAACGGAGCTGCGGAGGGGGGCGGCAGCTCGACGTCCTCCGGGGCTGGCAGCTCGACGTCCTCCGGGGCTGGCAGCTCGACGTCCTCGGCGGCCGGCAGCTCGACGTCCTCCGGGGGCGGCAGCTCGACGTCCTCCGGGGGCGGCAGCTCGACGTCCTCCGGGGGGATGCCCGGCGGTGGTCCTCTGGCCCCGCCCGACGCAGACATCGCGTCCGTCGTCGCTGCTGTCTCGTCGGCCAACCTGGCGCAGACGATCCAGTCGCTCGTCGCCTTCGGCACGCGCAGCGCGTGCTCGACGCCCACCAGCGGCACGCAGGGCATCGTCCCTGCGCGCGACTGGATCCGCGCGAAGTTCGATGCCATCGGCGGACTCAAGACGTCCCTCTACTCGTTCGCGCAAACCGGCTGCTCGCAGCCGCTCATGCGCGACGACGTCGTCGCCGTCCTCCCGGGTACCGGGCACCCCTCGCGCGTCGTCGTAGTCGGCGGTCACTACGACTCGCGCACGATCTCCCTCACCGACGGCACGTCTCCCGCGCCCGGAGCGAACGACTCCGGATCGCAGACCGCCGTCGTGCTCGAGCTGGCCCGCGTCTTCGCCGGCCACGCGTTCGACGCGACGGTCGCGTTCGTCGCGTTCGCCGGCGAGGAACAAGGACTCGTGGGCTCCAAAGCGCTCGCCGCGAACATTGCCTCCGTCGTACCCGGCGCGCAGGTCGTCGCGATGCTCAACTGCGACATCGTCGGGGGCGACAACAGCGTGAACGACGCCGCGGCCCTACAGCAGTTTCGACTGTATTCGCCCGGGACGCCGCGCGAAGTCGGCGCGACCACGCCCGACGGGACACCCGATGACACCTCGCCCTCTCGAGGGCTGATGCGCTACGTCGCGGCCTGGGGAGGCAGCTACGTGCCGTCCATGGCCATCGTCCCGAAGCTCCGCGAAGACCGCCCGGGACGCGGCGGCGACCACGAAGGTTTCATCGCCGCCGGCTACCCCGGCGTCCGCTTCATCGAGACGAACGAGTCGCCCAACGCAGGGACGACGGCCAGCCATCAGCACTCGCCCAACGACCTCTTTGCGTACGTCACGCCCGACTACACCGCTCGCGTGGCCCAGATCGTCGCCGCCGTCGCCGCCAGCCTCGCGCGCGCCCCCGACGCGCCCGGCGGCATCACCGGCGCCGGGACCGCCGCCGCGCCGGTGCTCACGTGGATGGCGCCGAGCACCGGCGCCGTGGACCACTACGTCGTCGCGGCGCGTCCGGTGACCGAGAACTTCTATCACGCGCGGGTCCTCGTCGGCGCCGCGCAGACGACCGCGATGCCAGCCCCGGCCGATCTCGGCGTCGACCCCTCCAACCCCTACTTCCTCTCGATCGCCGCCGTGGACGCCGCAGGTCACGAGTCGCTCTTCGCGTACCCCGAGTACCGCTGCGACAGCGGCGGGTGCGTCGTCCCCGCCGCTGCGCTCAACATCACAGCCACCGACTGACCGGTCCCGTCGCCGTCGAGCCCCGCCGGCTGATTGGTCACCTCCGAACGCAGGACGATGGGCCAGTTGCGAAAGGAGTTCTTCGACGGGCTGAGCCTCCGCGCGGCGCGCTCTCGCTTGCGAGCGCCACCGAGACTGCCGCGACGAACCACGCCCACCGTCGCGCGGGACGCACACGTGCTCGCGATCGCGGGTTCCTTACCGCCCGATCAGCGAAGGATCGGCTGCATGCAGACGTCTTGAGGCCCGGGCATCGCCGAGTAGGACTTCTGAGTCGTCTGGTACCCGTGCTTTTCCGCGGTGAGCGTCACCGGCAAGGCTTGCCGAGGGTCGTCGACCTGGAACGAGTACGCGCCGTCGCTGCCGGTTTGGACCGACTCCCAGACGATGTCCGGAGCCTTGGACGTGAGTTGCACGTCCGCTCCCTCCACGGGGGAGGACAGGCGGCAATCGGTGATCCGGCCGCGGACCTGCTGCTTGACGCACCCGGTCGATGCCGCCGCGAAAGCGGCGGCCACTGCGGCGAACACCAGCTTCGGCCTCATGGGTTCACATCTTACCCGCGTTGCGCGAGGTGCGGCGAGCACCTCCGCCAGAGCGGACTAGGGGGCCACCGCCGAGAGCGTGCTCTTGCCGAGACCCGCGCTCCACACGTACGTCGCGGCGGTCTTCGCCGGCAGGTCCGTCCAGATTTGGTTGCCCTCGGAGACGAGCGCGAAGGGCTGGTCGGTGGCGGTCTGGTTCATGACGACGGTTGCGATCGAGTTGTCCGGATTGAGGAAGGCGACCGTCGTTACCGTCGCCGTCGTGCCGGTCGTGCTGGAGATTCTCTTGGCGCCGCGCTGCACGAACTTCGAGTACAGACCGAACAAATAGTGCTCGGCGGTCGGCCAGTATTCGGCGGCGCCGTAGGTCGTTGCCTTCACGAACCGGCGGACCTTGCCCGTGTTCGGACCGTTGTTCGGCTTGCCGTCCTGATCGAGCATGGTCAACCAAGACACGTAAGTCCGTGACCAGTTGCGGATGTACTGGGCAGCGCGCTCGACGCCGGCCACGCCCCAGAGCGTCTTTTCCGTGAAGAACATGTCCTTCTCTGGGAAGGCGCTGTGGACCGTGCTCATCGCCGACGGATCGCCCGCGTAATCGTGCCACGCAACGCCGTCGGTCACCGCAGCAGAAGCCGCGTTGCTCAGAATCGTGGCGGCGTACGTGGGACCAATGTCGAAGTTGTGATCGAATACCCAGATCCGGGTGTCGAGCGCACCGGCGACGAACTCCTCTTTTACCGCCTGCGCGAGCTGAACCTCCTGCGCCGCCGAGACGATGCAGGTGGGATATGCGGTACTGGAATACTGAGGTTCGTTCTGGAGCGTCACGGCGTAGATAGGGATGCCCTGGGCGGCATAAGCCTCGACGAATTTCCGGAAGTACAGCGCGAGCGCCGGGATGTTGGCGGTTGCGAGATTGCCTCCGAGCATCGTGCCGCTGTCCTTCATCCAGCCGGGCGGACTCCAGATGGATCCGAAGAACTTCACGTCCGGATTGATGGCCAACATGCTCTTGAGGACGCCGATGATCCCCGCCTCGAGGTCGTGCTGGATCGAGAAGTTCGCCATCGTCGGATCGGTCTGTCCGGCAGGCATGTCGTCGTAGCTGTACCAAGGCGTGCCCGTGAAGTCGGGCGTCCCGATCGGCACCCGGAAGAGGTTCTGGCCCACGCCCGCCACCGGATCGACCAGCGAGGTCAAGAGCTGCGCTCTGGCGGCCGAGGACAGTTCGAGAACGTTGGCGACGCTCGACTGCTCCATCGAGATTCCGAACCCGAGCATCGACTGGTACGTAACCGTGGGATCGACGTCGATTGTCGTCGCCACCGTTCCGCCGGGTGCCGTGATCGGGACCTGAACCTGCTCACTCAGCGTGTACGCGAGCGGCAGGGGGCCGGCGTTCCAGGGTGAGGTCGCAGCGGGGTTCACATCGTCGAGCGGCTGGTTTTCGGACGAGAACCATCGCCGCGCGGCGAACGTCCCGGTGCTGAACCCGTGGCTCGCATCCACGCCGCTGTCCGCAGCCGAGCCGACTCCCGTTCTCTTCGCCGGGGCCTGCGACCCGCACATGACGAGCCCCGCGGGCAAAAGGAGGAAGAGCGGAAACGCGCGCCGGCGCCGGCGATTGAGGACGGCCGAGCGCCGCTCCCCGAGGCCTCGAAAGCGGACGCTGGCCGCAACGCTCATGCCCAGTTCCCGCTCTCCGATGGGCGCCGTGGACGGATGATGCGACTCCGAGGTGCGCTCGGGAAGAGAAAATTCTTGTCGCTTCGTAATGCAGTGCCTGTCCTCGCCGGCCCGCATCGCGCGCGGTGCGCCTTGGCGTGGGTCGAAGAAAAGTGAGCCGAAGTCCCGTATGCGAGTCTTTTTGTAGTGTGAGGCTCGCAGACACGACCCCGGGGGCAGCGTCGCGACGCCGCGCTCGCGAAGTATCGTTGAAGGCTGCCTCCGAACGCTACCGCGTTCGGGGCGACGGGTGATCCCGGCGGCAGCGTAGTGCCACGAATAACGCACGTGGGGTGACGCGCGTTTTGCCCGTCGCTCACTGTTGCAGAGGGCCCAACGGAGGTCATGGAACATGAGAAGTCGAGCTCTCTGGTCGGTCGGCGGTGCCCTCGCGGTGACACTGGGCGCGGCAGCAGCGTGTGACGCGACGACCGACGTAAATACCGGAGGCGCTGCGGGTCCCGACGCCGGAGGCAGTACCAGCTCGAGTGGAGGGAGCACCAGCTCGAGTGGGGCAAGCACCAGCTCGAGTGGAGGGAGCAGCAGCTCGAGTGGGAGCAGCAGCTCGGGTTCCAGCGGCAGCACGGGCGGCTCAACCGGCAGCGGATCAGGGTCGGTCGCAGACGCAGGGGGCGAGAGCGAGGGGTCGACGGAGGCCGGCGGCGGGGACGACGGTGGTTCGAGCGCGGTCGACGGGGGAGCGTGTGCAGGCCTATTCTGCGAGGACTTCGAAACGGGGCAGATCGATCCCACAAAGTGGGATCTTCAGATGGGCCAGGCCGGGATGGCTATGGTGCAGACCCAGACCGTGGCGCACGGCAAGTACGCGTGGCAGGTACACGGCGCCGGTGCCGGGGGGGACTTTGCTTCGATCGTGACGAAGAATGCGCCCGCGGCGCTGCAGGGTTCCGGTCCTGTCTATGGTAGGGCCTACATCTACGCGACAGCGAACTACGGCGCGCACATTCAGCTGGGGTTCGCCGGAACCACCCGCGACTCGACCGTCGCTCCCTCGATCATGCCTCACGGGATCAACTTCAACTACATGGAGTACGCCGAGTTCTCCAATTCGTGGCAGCTCGGCTTCGATCTCTTCACCCCGGCGGCGAACGTCGCGCCGGGATTCGTCGAGGAGTGCGCGTACCCTCCGGCGCACGACATGTACCCCACCATGACGTGGAACTGCGTCGAGTGGGAGTTCGACGACAACCCCGACCAGATGGTCTTGTGGTTCGACGGCAAGCAAATCGCCCAGTTCGATGCCCAGCACATCAACTACTCCTCGACGACGATGACGCCGGGAAGTGTCTTGAACGGACTAAGCAGCAACATCATCGGCGGTTTCAACTTCTTCGGATTCGGCTTTCACAACTGGGGCACGTCGGCCGTGGTTGACAGGTACTACGACGACATCGTGCTCGATACGAAGAAGGTCGGGTGCCTTCCGTAGGCTGCGTCCATCCAAGGGAATCGAGGGTGCGGCGAGCGTCGCACACATGCGGGCGAAGGTCGTACTGATGCCCACCATTGTTCAATCATTACGCTGACTTCCTGCTCGACGCGTAGCGCACAAGCTGTCGAACAAAATCGTCGTCGCGACCGCAAGGCGCGGGGGTGCAAAAGCGCAAGCATCCCGCGGCGGTCCTTCGCTTCGACACCGTGATCGCGAGTCGACCGATCGTCCACTGAACGGGGGAGGGCGGAAGTTCATCGCGTGCAGTGAGTGCGGCGGCCGACCCCAGACGGCCGCACGGGTCGAACCACCAAGCAGTCCACGACTCGCGCATGGGACCAGCGCAAAAGGCTCCCAGAATGCGTCCGGCGACATGAAAACCATGCATCGAAGCGCAAGTTGGATGGCCGCCGCGGCCCTTTTGGGCGCGGCGTGCGTCGGCAACATCGGAAACGAACGCGGCACGGCCGGCGGCGGCGGCGGCGGCGGCTCTTCGGGGGGCGGGGCTTCCGGCTCTTCCGGGGGCTCGTCGTCGTCCAGCAGCGGCAGCAACCCGCCGCCCCCACCGATGCAGCAGGGCCCCGGGGCCGTTCTGAGTTATCCGAACGGGCCTGCGCCCGTCGCTCGTTTGCGTAGGCTGACCACACCCGAGTTCACGTACAGCGTGCAAGATCTGCTGGGGGGGACGAGCGTACCGATCTCCGCCGTGGATCCGGACGTGTCCGTCGGCGTCTGGGGCCCGAGCGCGGTGAATCTCGGAGGCTTCGCGACGATCGGCGCGTCGTCGGTCTCGACGTCGCCCTCCGGCGTGGGTCTGTACGAAGCCGCGGTGCGAGGCGCGACGACCGCGGCTTTCGGCAATATGTCGCAGCTCTCCTCGATCCTCTCGTGCGTGCCGACGAGCACGACGGACCCCTGTTTGACGACGGCGATCAACGCGTTCGGCCGGCGCGCGTTCCGGCGTCCCCTCACGAGCGCCGAGACCATGACGCTGGTCAACCTGGCCACCACCATCGGCGGCCAGTCCGGGAACACCGTTCTCAACGGGTTGCAGTACGCGCTCAACGCCATCCTGCAGTGGCCCGACTTCCTCTACCGGGTGGAGCTGGGCGCCCCCAGCGCCGCGGACAACGGCCGCTTGAAGTACTCGAGCTACGAGATCGCGTCGCGCCTCGCGGCGACGTTGTGGTCGTCGGTTCCTGACGACACCCTGCTCGACGCAGCAGGGATGGACGCGTTGTCGACGCCCGCCGGAATCACCACGCAGGCGCAGCGAATGATCGCCGACCCGCGGGCACACCGCGCGCTCGCGGCGTTCACCGACGAGCTCTTCGCGCTCCAGGGCATGAGCACGGTCAGCAAGGACGCGACCTTGTTCCCGGCCTGGACTGCCACGTTGGGGTCGGCGATGCAGCAGGAGCTCGAGCTGCGGGTCGACGACATGGTGTTTAACCAGAAGGGCAATTTCTTCTCGCTCTTCACGAGCACGTCGACGTTCGCGAACAGCGAGCTTGCAAAGTTCTACGGTTTGTCGGCGCCGTCTGGAACGGGCTTTCAGCCGGTCACGTTCCCGTCGGGCTCGCCGCGCGTCGGGATCCTGGGCTCGGGAGCCATTCTGGCCACAGAAGCCCTGGCCGACCGCACCTCGCCCGTCAAGCGCGGACTGCTCGTCGACCAGATGCTTCGTTGCGAGGTCATCTCCGCGCCGCCGCCGGGCGTACCGCCCTTGCCGCCCACGCTCAGCAGCAACATGACGGTGCGCCAGGAGCTCGACAATCACGTCGCCAATCCTGCCTGCTCGAGCTGCCATTCGCTCCTCGATCCGATCGGCTTCGGGATGGAGAACTTCGACGCGACCGGGCAATACCGGACGACGGAGAAGGGGATGCCCATCGACGCGTCGGGCACGCTCAACTTCACCGACGCATCGGGGAAGGCCAACAGCATCGCTTTCCACGATCTCGGTGGGCTTGAGGCAGCCCTCCAGCAGGATCCCGCCACGGCGCCGTGTCTGGTGGCCAATTTCTACGTGCGCGCTCTCGGTCGCGCGGCCATCGGTTTCGACGAGCCCTCGATCAACACGCTGACGACGCAGTTTGCTGCCGCCGGCAACAAGGTCGACCAGCTGCTCGTCAGCCTGGTCTCCAGTGATTCTTTCCGCTTCGTGGTGCCCCAATAGGAGAAGACGAGATGCCTCGACGAACCGCAATTTCGCGACGCGCGGTCCTGCGCGGGATGCTCGCCGGCGGCGTGAGCGTCGCCATCCCGCTTCCTCGCCTCGGCGCCATGTTCAACGGCAACGGGACGGCCTACGCGAGCGGCGCCGCGGCGCCCGTGCGATACGGCGTGTGGTTCTTCGGCAACGGGATCATTCCCGATCGCTGGGTTCCCACGACAACCGGCGTCGGCGACGCCTGGAAGCTCAGCGAGCAGCTCGAGCCTCTGCTCGAAGTCAAGCCGTGGGTGTCCGTGGTGACCGGCCTGGACATCAAAATCCCGGACTCGGCTCCTCACGCGAGCGCGCCCGCGGCCGCGCTCTCCGGCTCCAACGTCGGAAATGGCGGCACGCAGCTGCCCACGACCGATCAGGTCATTGCGGGGCTCATCGGCAAGGGGACCACATATCCGACGGGCATTCACGTCGGCTGTGCGAACACCAACGGCGGTACCGCGCTCGGCATACCCATCTCCTTCAATGGTCCGGGCAATTCGAACCCGCCGGATTTCGACCCCTCGCACATCTTCATGCAGCTGATGCAGTTTGCCAGCTCGCCGACCGGCGGTACGCCGATGCCCCCGAGCCCCGACCTGATGAACCGGGGAATGGTGCTGGACGCTGTCAGCGGCGGCATCACCGCTCTGAAAAACCGCCTCGGCATGGAGGACCAGAAGCGCCTCGATCAGCATCTCACCGGGGTTCAGCAGCTTCAGACGCAGATCATGCGGGCGCAGGGACCGAAAGTGGGCGGGACGCTCACCGATCCCAATCAAGACTACCCGAACCGAGGGAACCCCGGGAATCTCTCGATGCAGATGACGCAGGCGTTCTCGGACCTCTTGGTGTTCGCGATGTCCACGGACCTCACGCGCATCTTCACGTTCTGCTGGGTCCCCGCCGCGGCGTACGCCAACTACGGCGACTGCGGCCTGCAGGGCGGTTTCCACGGCGACTACGGGCACCGGCAGAGCCCCATGGGGCCGGAGTACGCGACCGTCGGTTTCAACGCCGGCGTCCGCTACGCGATGGCGAGCCTCGCCTACCTGGCCGTCAAGATGAAGGACACGCCGGACGGAGCGGGCACGCTCCTCGACAACGCCGCCATTTACACGACGTCGTGCGTGTCGGAGTCGACGACTCACTCTCCGGTGGACTTCCCGTTGCTCATCACGGGCAAGGCGGGGGGGAAGCTCAAGGGCGATCAGCACGTCCGCCTGGTCGGCGACAACGCGAGCAAGGTGGCCTTCACGTTGCTCCAGGCTTACGGCTCGACGGCGCAGACCTACGGCCAGAACGAAGGGCAAGTGTCGAGCGGCATCCCGGAGCTACTCGCGTGATGCGCGCCGCCCGAGAGCGCTCGACGGCGACTTCTGCAGCGGTGGGGGTCGCCCTGCTCTCGGCCGCAGCGTGGTCGACCGCGTGTTCGTTCCCAGAAGACTACAATCCGCCCACCTGTCTCTTATACACATCTGACGCTGCCGACGATCTTACGCGTGTAG
>CALKVG010000398.1 GCA_937998045.1 uncultured Myxococcales bacterium | reverse complement strand
ATAAGAGACAGCCCCTCCCCCGGACGGGGATGCACCCGTCTTGCCGCGCCATGGCCGTCCAGGGCGACGTCCGGACGACGGAGGGCCCGCCGGCGGACACCGCGCACGGCGGCGCCACCATCGACGCGGGCGGCGCCAACGAGTCGACGACGGTGGCGGTGCAGGACCGAGTCGTGGGCGAACGGTGGGAGGAGCTCGGCGCGGGAGCCCACCTGGTGGTGCGCGAGCCGCGCACGGCGCGCGAGACGACCTATCGCGGGCCCGGGTGGGCCAGGATCTGCGTGGATTCGCAGGAGGAGGCGTGGCTGGCGGAGGGGGGCTTCGAGAGCTCGCCCGGCTCCGGCGAAGCGCCCGGGGCGGAGCAGTGGGTGGTCACCGCGCTCGGGGTGGTGCGCTATGCGGGGTCGGCGAAGGTGGTCGTCGAGGCGCGCACCGGAGGGGTGTCGCTCGCCGTGACCGACGGCGCCGCGTTCGTGTGGCCGGCCGAGGACACGAAGGTCGTCGGCGCGAACGCCGGCGACGCGGACGGCGGCGGCACGAGCGAGGGGTGGACGCGTGTCGTGTCGGGTCGCGCGACGCTCGCGCCTCGGGAGCGAGGGCGGGGCGGCCCGCAGGCGGCGGCGCAGGCGGCCGTGGCGCAGTGCTCGGACCTGGCGCAGCGGGCGCGAACCCTCGCCGCCGCGCTGCTGGAGAAGCCCGTCGAGGCGGCGCCGCCCGCCGAACCCGCCGAGCAAGTCCTCACGCGGCGCCTCGCCCGCGCCGCGTGCGCCGTCGCCCACCTGCGCGCCTCGACGCTGACCGGCGGGGCGGCGCCGCCGGAGCGTCTGTGGGTCACGCTGCGGCAGGCCGACTCGGCGTGGCGTGCGCTCCCGACACCGCCCACCGATGCCACGGCCACGCAAGCTCTAACCGGAGACCCGCCCCTTCCCGGAGCGAAGTAAGGGCGTTGACACCATTCGAGCCGCCCCGTTAGCGTGGCTTGCGGATGCGCGCGACTCGAGTGGGCCTCTGCATCGCCGCAGTGCTCGCGTGGGTGGGCCTTGAGGGCGCGGCTTTCGCCGACGAGCCCGTGGCCGCGCGCGAACCTCAGCTCATGGGCGAAACGGCGGAGATCACCACCGTCGCCGACGCCTTCGACAAAAACGACCCGTTCGACCTGAACCTCGTCCTCGGATTCACCCAGTCCTGGAAGAACGCGAAGATCCGCCGCGAGACGAACATCAATCAGCCGGGGTTGGCCTCGGGCAACTTCATCCCCGCGACCGAGAACATCGCCAGCTACTCGTCGCAGATGTCGACCCTCCTCGTGGGGGCCGACGTGGGCATCTACCGCGACCTCGCGCTGATCCTGCGCCTCCCGATCATCCTCAGCTGGTCGCAGAACCTCGACGATCTGAACGGGTCGGCTGCGCTGTCGCCTCGGCTGCTCTCCGACCCCGCGGGCGGGCACCTCTTCAGCGTCCCGTTCACCAGCCCGACGCGCAGTGGTCTCGACTACTTCTCCGCGGGGCTGGACTGGGCCATCTCCAACCAGCAGCGCGACGAGACGAAGCCCACCTGGGTGATCGGCGTCGAGGGGCGCTTTCCCATCGGGACGCCGCTCCATGCATGCAACGCGAAAGCTCCGCAGGGCCAGCCGCAGTGCCCGGAGCCGTCGGCGTGGACGGATCCGAACCAGAACCGGGATCCCGGCATCAGCCGCGGAATGACCTCCATCGTCGGCAAGACCGTGTGGTCGCGGCGCTTCGGCTACGTCGAGCCGTACAGCGGCTTCTGGGTGCAGGCCGACTTCCCGACCGGCGACAGCGACTTCGGAAAATGGAATCCGCAGAACAACCTGGAGCGAACGCCGCCCCTGCTCGGCAGCTTCGCCTTGGGTCTCGAGGTGATTCCCTACGAGCACCGCGAACAGTTTCAGCGGCTGAGCGCGGATTTCCGCTTCAAGGGGACGTACCACTCGCCCGGCCGCGATTACTCGGAGCTCTTCGACGCGCTCGGCTCGTCGCAAGCGTCCTCGCTGCGCACGCCCAATCCGGCCCAGTGGGCCCCCAACCCGCTCGCGGGGATGCCCAACCAGCCGTCGAGCGTTCCCGCTCCGGGCACCGAGCAGGTCTACTTCACGGGTATCACCGAACAGCAGGCGTACGGGAGCTTCATGCTCTCCGCGTCGGCCACCTGGCAGGCCGGTGAGTACATCAAGTTCACCGCCGGCACGGCGTTCACGTACTCGCAGCCGCACCTCGTGACGGCCGCCGACGTGTGCAACCCGAACGTCCAGGACGTCGGCCAGGCGGGACCCTGCGTGACGCACGACGCCGTCACGAGGACGACGACCGCGCAGGGCGTGCCCAACCCCGACCACCACGCCATCATCGACCTGCCGGGCCACCGCTTCTCGGTCGACGACACCACGGTCGTGGACCTCTACATCATGGGCGTCGTGATGTTCTGAATCCGCGGGTATGGTTCTCCACCCGAGGATCATGCTCGATCTGCGACGCGCACCTGGCTTCGGGCTCGCCCTGCTCGCGTCGATCGCGGGGCCAGGGGAGGCCCGCGGCGCCGAGCCCGAGCCGCGCCCCCCCGCGGCGAGCCAGGCGCCCGACAAGGAGCGGCCCCCGGTCGTCGTCTGGCCGACGCTCACGCCCGCCGGAGACGCCCCGAGCGCGACGACCTTGCACAAGCCCACGCCCGCCGACAAGGGGCTCTTCGAACGCGCGCAGGAGCTCGACGCCACCTTGCGCGACGCGGTGCAGGACCTCGGCTTCACGCTCTACGTCGCGGACACCGGGCCGGCTCCCGGACACACGCGCGACGAGGACCTCATCGAGCGGGCGGCGAACGCGGCGTCCGGTGGGGCGCGCAGCCCGACCGAGGCGGGGACGTGGGTCGTCAGCCCGCGCATCGAGAGCGCGAGCGGCGGCGACTACGTCGTGCGCATCGTGGCCGTGGCCCCCGCGGCGCACGAGCTGCGCGTGCGCGTGGCGACCGTGCCGGCCGACGCCGTGGGCGTCCGCGGGCTCGTCATGCTGCGCGCGCTCCTCTCGCCGCAGGCGGCGACCGCGGCCGAGATCGAGTACGAACGCGAGCAAGCGGCGCGCGGGACGGCGCTGGGGATCATGAGCCCGCTGCGATCCCAGGGCCGCGCGGTCCTTGCCGTCGGCTCGGGCGTCTTCGGGGGATTCACGGCCTTCGCCCTGCAGCGGGCCAGCGGGTCGGACGACCCGCGCGTTCTCTACCCGCTGCTCGCGCTCGGAACGGGAATCGGTATCGGGGGCGCGCTGCTCGCGGCCGACGAGTGGGACGTCACGCTGGGCGACGCGTGGTTTCTCGCGGCCGGGGGAGCGTGGGCCGCGGCGTCGGGCTTCCTCATCGCAGCAGGCCAGGACGTGCAGCCGTTCGACGACCGCTACGCGTGGGGCGTCGGCGGAGGGCTCGCCGGGATCGCGCTCGCCACGTTCGCGCTCACGCGCACGACGATGGACGAAGGAGAGGCGACGCTCGCGCACTCCGGCGGCGCGCTCGGGCTTCTCGTCGGGGGCGCGAGCGAGTTCCTTCGCAACGGATCGACGGCGTCGACGCCGTACAACGGGATGGGCTACGGCTCGGCGGTGGGCCTCGTCGCCGCCGGCGTCCTCGCGACCCAGGTTCACGTCTCGCCCTCGCGCGTCCTCCTCGTCGACGTGGGCGCCGGAGGCGGGGCGTTGCTCGGCGCTGCCGCGGCGAGCCCGCTCATCTTCCAGAACCAGACGGAGGGCAACACCCGCGGGTGGCTCTCCGCGACCCTCGCGGGCAGCGTCCTCGGCGGCGCGCTCACCTGGTGGCTCACGCGCGACACCTCCGCCCCGGCGAGGAGCAGCTCGGCGACGGTCCCGCCGCTCGCCGGGATGCCCGTCGCGGGCGTCATCGGGACGAGCCTGCCGCGCAGCGGGACGACGCCGGTACCGGTCCTCGGCCTGGGATGGCGCGGCGGTTTTTGAAGGGCAGGTCAGCCGAGGTTGGCCGCGACGAACGGAACGAGCGCCTCGTTGACCTGCTGCGGGCGTTCGAGAGCGCTCAGATGGCCGGCGCCCTCGATGACGACGAGCTGCGCACCGGGGATTCGTTGGGCGATCCGCTCGGAACGCTCGAGCTCCGTCGCCGAATCCTCCCGCCCGCAGAGGACCAGCGTAGGCGCCCGCACCGCGCGGAGCCGGTCGAGGATGCTCGTGCGATGCACGACGACGGCGAGCGCCGCGCGCGCGAGCCCCTCCTTCGGGAAGCCGTTCGCCGCGCGTACGAACCGCTCGACGAGCTCGGGGCGATCGCGACGCGTGCCGTCCGCGAAGAAGAGTGGAACGATCTGGCGCTCGACGAGGGCCGGCGGCATTCCGACGCGCCGCGCGAGGGAGACGAAGAGCCGGTACTTCACCGCGCGAGCCGGCCTCTCCGCGTCCGCGCTCGTGTCGAGCAGCGCCAGCGCGCCGACACGCGCCGGGTGAGCCAGGGCCAGGCGCATCCCGAGCATCCCGCCCCACGAGAGCCCTACGACGATCGCTCGCTCCACGCCCAGGGCCTCGAACGCGTCGACCAGCGCCGCGGCATTGTCTTCGAGCGTGAAGGGCGGCGGAACGTCGCTCTTGCCGTGCCCGGGCCCATCGAACACGAGCACGCGCCCCAGCGCCGAGAGCGGCTCGATCTGGTGGCGGAACATCCCGCCGTCGCAGAGCAGGCTGGGCCAGAGGACGACGGCGGGGTCGCCGGGGCGGCGAGGGGTCCCGCGCTCTTCGTAGAACCAGCGGCCGAGTCGGGTGGCGGCGTAGGGCACGAGGCAGAGGGTACACGGGTTCGGGTCGACCCGGGCCGCCGGCGCGGCGTCGCCGTCTGAAGCGGCCTACGCCCGCCGGTTCGCAGCCACGTACGCGTCGATCATTCGCCGCGCGATGCTGAGCGGCGGCGGGATGGCAGGGAGCGCGCCGGCCGGGAACCAGCGCGCCTCGTCGAGCTCCTTGCGATCGACCACGATCTCACCTCCCGCGTGGCGAGCGGTGAAGCCGACCATGACCTGACTCGGGAACGGCCAGGGCTGGCTCCCGAAGTAGCGGACCTCGTCGATGGCGACGCCCGTCTCCTCGCGCACCTCGCGCGCGGCGCACTCCTCGAGGGTCTCGCCGGCCTCGAGGAAACCGGCGACAAGCGCCCAGAACGGGCGGTTTCCCACGTGCGTGAGGAGCAGGCGCGATTCGTCGTCGTGCACGAGGACGATCGCCGCGGGCGCGATGCGCGGGTAGTGGTCGACCGCGCACGCCGGACAGCGCTTCGCGCGGTCGCCTGCGGTCTCCACGAGAGGCCCGCCGCAGCGACCGCAGAACCGGTGCGTCTGCTCGAAGTGGAGGAGCTGCGCGGCCGCCGAGAGGACGGCGAGATGGTCCGCGCCGAGCGCCATGAGCGCCGCGCGAAGCGACACGAACGAGGCGTCCGGCAAATCGCCCGCGGTCACTTCGGTCGCGAAGCAAGGGCGACCGTCCAGCGTGCCCAGGTAGATCGCGCGCCCCGCCGACAGCGCGAGCTTCTCGGGCGGCGCGTGCAGCGGTCCCTCGCGCGGGTCGACCCAGACCTCGCCGCCGCGGAAGTAAAGCCAGGCGGCGCCGCGAACGCCGGCGGGGGGAGCGACGGAAGGAACGAACCCCGCCATGGGCGCCGCCGCTCCGGCCGCTTACGGGAAGATCTCCCGCTCCTTGTAGACCGACTCGATGCGCTGGAGCGCGATGGCGTACGCCGCGACGCGCATGTCGCACTTCCTCGACCGCGCGAAGTCGCTCACCTCGCGGTACGCGCGCTTCATCGCGACCTCGAGGCGAGCGTCCACCTCTTCCTCGGTCCACATCTCGGAGCGCTTGTTCTGCACCCACTCGTAATAGCTGACCGTGACGCCGCCGGAGTTCGCGAGGACGTCCGGGAGGATGTCGACGCCCTTGTCGAGGAGGACGCGCTCCCCCGCGGGCGCGCACGGGCCGTTGGCTCCCTCGGCGACGAGCTTCACGTCGAGCGCGCTCGCTTCGGCCTCGCCCACCTGGTTCTCGAGCGCCGACGGGGCGAAGATGTCCGCCTTCGTGGCGAAGAACTCCTCGCGCGTGATCGGCTTGCCGCCGGGGTAGCCGGCGATGCTGCCGTGCGCCTCGACGTAGTCCTGCAGCTTGTGCGCGTTGAACCCCTCCGGGTTGTACATGTAGCCCGTGTGGTCGCCCACGGCGACGGTGGAGACGCCGAGCTTCGAGAGGATCACGGCGGTGTTCGAGCCGACGTTGCCGAAGCCCTGGACGAGCATCGTGGAGCCCTCGAGGTTGAAGCCCCGCTCCTTGGCCCACTCGAGGAGGCAGAAGACGAGTCCCTGGCCGGTCGCCTTCTGCCGGCCCAGCGTTCCGCCGCTCGCGACGGGCTTGCCGGTGACGACCCCCTTCACCATCTGCTTCTGCGCGGAGCCGACCATGTTCGAGTACGTGTCCATCATCCACGCCATGATCTGGCCGTTGGTGCCGACGTCGGGCGCGGGGATGTCGTACTCGGGGCCGATGTTCTCGCCGAGCGCGTGGGTGAAGCGGCGCGTGATGCGCTGCAGCTCCTGCTTCGACACCGAGTGAGGATCGAACTTGATGCCGCCCTTGCCGCCGCCGAACGGCAGTCGCATCAGCGCCGACTTCCACGTCATCATCGCGGCGAGCGCCTTCACGTCGTCGAGCGCGACCTGCGGGTGGTAGCGCATCCCGCCCTTGAACGGCCCGAGCAGGTTGTTGTGCTGGACGCGATAGCCCTTGAAGAGGCGGATCTCCCCGCTGTCCATGCGCACGGGGAAGTTCACGATGAGCTCGTTCTTCGGCTGGCTCAGGATCGTGTGAACGTACGGCTCGATCTTCGCGACTTTCACCGCGCGCTCGAGGTACTCTTGCACGACTTTGTAGAAGTCGTACTCCTTCGCTACTTGCAGGCTGCTCTTGGACGGCGGGGGAGTGGGGATGGGCATTGCCATGCTGGTCGAGCCGCGTTTTGTCGCTTGTGCACGAGGATCGCAAGCTCTGCGTGCACAACGCGACGCGTTGGGGGTTTGTGGGCGTCTTGCTCAGGTCATCTGGCCGATCGGATCCCGGGTGCGATCCACAGCGAGTACAAGAAGACGACCATAGTCGTCATGATAACGGCGTCGACTCGATCGAGCACGCCGCCGTGACCGGGAACGATGGCGCCGGAGTCTTTCACTCCGGTCGAGCGCTTCAGGAGCGACTCGGCGAGATCGCCTGCTTGCCCCAGAACGCCGGCCACGGGCGCGAGCAGAACGGCGTGAGCGAGAGGGAGCGAGCCGCGTAGAAACCATAGTGCAGCAAGGACCGCCCAGAGGAGGCTCCCCAGCAGGCCGCCGATCGCGCCCTCGACGGTCTTCTTGGGCGAGACGGCCTCGTAGAGTTTGCGGCGACCGAAGAGCCGCCCGGCGAAGTACGCGACCGTGTCGGCGAGCCACGCGAGCCCCAGGGAGAGGAGGACGAACCCCGGGCCGGCTTCGCCCAGCGTCTTCTTCATGACGGGCAGCAGCGTGAGGGGCACGACGACGAAGAGCGGGCCGAAGCCGAGCGCGCACGCGCGCAGCGCCGCCGTCTCGATGGCGCCGAGGCGCGCGAGCGTCCAGAGCGGCCCGATGGCGGGGACGACGACGAGAACGGTCACGAGAGCGCGCGCATTCCCCGGAAAGAGATACACCGTCAGAGAGGCGGCAGCCGAGACGAGGACCCCGACGACCTGCCCCGGCACGTCCCCGGGGTGCGTCATCGCAAAGAGCTCGCGAACGCCGACGAGGGAGGCCGCGAGGACGAGCAGGTAGAACGCCCACGGGGGCGCCGGAAAAACGAGCGCGAGAATGATGGGCACGGCAACGGCCGCCGTACCGAGGCGCAGCGCGAGGTTCGAAGGCGAGCGAGTGGTGTCCCGAGTCATCGGGCGCCGCGCGATCCGCTACTCGGGACACCAACGGGGGACGTCGCGACCATTTGCGGGAACCGGCTCTAGATGGCAATGCGCGTGATGGGCGCCGATGCCGCGGCGAGCGCCGACTCGACCGGCGAGAGGGACTCCGCCCCGGCCGGGCCGTGCACGTCCGGGAGCTCCGGCGCGGCGACCCGCTGCGGCTGCCCGCCGACCAGACCGAATCGGCGCTCGCGCTTCTGGTAGCTGGCGATCGCGGCGAAGAGATCGCGCGCCTCGAAGTCCGGCCAGAGCACATCGGCGAAGTGGAGCTCCGCGTAGGCGAGGCCGTAGAGCAGGAAGTTGGAGATGCGTCGCTCCCCTCCGGTGCGGATCACCAGATCGGGATCGCCCACGGTGAGGCTCGGCATGTGCGCGCGAAGCGACTCGGTCGTGACGTCATCCGGCCGGATGCGCCCGGCCGCGACGGCCCGCGCGAGCTCCCGCGCCGCGTGCGCGATCTCCTCGCGTCCCCCGTACGATAGAGCCAGCGTGAGCGTCATCTCGGCGTTGGACGCGCTTTCGCGGCGCAGCGGATCGAGCACCGCCCGTACGAGCGACGGAAGGCGTCCCAGGTTTCCGATGGCGTTGAGGCGGATTCCGTTGTCGAGGATCTCGTCGTGCTCCGCGAGCAGGTACTCCCGAAGCAGCTGCATCAACGCGTCGACCTCCTCGTCCGGCCGGGCCCAGTTCTGCTCGCTGAAGGCGTAAAGCGTCAGCGCACGAAGCCCGAGGCGACGGGCGATGCGGACGGTGCGGCGGACAGCGGCCGCCCCTTCGCGGTGACCGACGGACCGGGGGTGCCCCCGGAGCTGCGCCCAGCGCCCGTTGCCGTCCATGATGATGCCGACATGCCCGGGCAGATTCCGGGCTTCGACGAAATCCATTTCCGACGCCCCGTAACATGAGGTGCGCCCGGCGAGCAATTGCCCACACGGCGGTCCTCTAGGTGTTCCCCCGGGAATGCAACCGGACGCGCAGAGATATTGCCC
>CALKVG010000397.1 GCA_937998045.1 uncultured Myxococcales bacterium | reverse complement strand
GGCGCGGGGGGACTGGGGCATCGAGCGCGTCGACGCGGTCGTCGTGGGCGGGATCCGCGACGAGGCGGCCCTCCGGCTGATGACGACGGCCGGGCTGGCGCACGACGGCGTGGTCGCCGACGGGGCCGCGGATGCCGAATCGGTGGTTCGCCGATTGACGGAGGCGACGCGCTCGCACGTCGCGGTCGCCGTCGAGGGCGCGACCTGGCAATGGCCCCGGAGCATCGACGGAGCGCAGGCCGGCGATGAGTTTCTCGTGTATGCGCAGGTGCCGGTCGCTTCGCCGGCGCGGATCTCGATCGACGGCGCGGCGCGACCGCTGGACCTGATGCCGGCGGATCGGCCGATGGTCGAGCGCGCCGCGGCGGAGGCGAAGATCGAGAGCCTCCTCGACCAAGAGGGTCGTTCAGGGGACGCGACCGCGATCCGGCGGCAAGTCGTGGAGCTGTCCACCGCGCAGCGGGTCTTGAGCCCGTACACGGCGATGCTCGTGCTCGAGACAGAATGGGACTACCAGCGGTTCCACATCGACCGGCGATCGTTGGCCGACATCCTCACCGTGGAAGGCTCGCGCGTCATTCGGACATCGAGGTCACCCGGCGTCCTCGTGGCGCAACCAGGTGGCGTCGCTCGGAAGCCGCAGGCGCCTCCGCGGGCCGAGGAGCGGCAAGAACTACCTCGCGCTCAGCGCGCGACCGAGCCGGTGGCTGCGCCGAGGGGCGACGACTTGGACCACGAGACGGCTCGCGACGGCTTGCAGCTCCCGAAGGCGGGCGATTCCTTCGGCGCCGGAGGTCTCGGGTCGTCCGGTGCGGGCGAGGGAGGAGGCGGCGCGGGGTCGGCGGCGAGCGCCTCGCCACCGGCAGCGCCCGCGGCCGCGCAGCCCGCGGCCGCGCAGCCCACGCCCGCGCCGCGCGCGCGGCCGGCGCGCCTCGCCGCACCCGCCGAAGAATCCGGGATGATGGGGCTCGCCGGCAGCGCCACCGTGAACGAACGTCGGTCAACGGCGCTCGCGGGGAACGACGAACGGACCGGCGGCACGCCTCCGTATGTCGGCCCCTTCGCCGATGTCATGGCGGCGGTCCATGCGCACGATGCGAAGACGGCGCTCGCGAAGGCGTCGGCATGGCGCACCGAGCAACCCGGCGATGCGCTGGCCTACGTCGCCCTGGGCGAGGCCCTGGAGGCCTCGGGCGATGGCGCGCAGGCTTCGCGCGCCTACGGTTCGCTGATCGATCTGTTCCCGTCCCGCGCCGATCTGCGGCGCTTCGCGGGCGAACGACTGGAGCGAGTCCGGGACGAAGCGTCCCTCGATGTCGCGATCGACACGTACCAGAAAGCCGAAGAAGAGCGACCCGATCATCCGTCGTCGCACCGGCTGCTCGCGTACGCCCTGCTCAAACGCGGCCGCTTCGCGCAGGCCTTCGATGCGGCGGTCGCGGGCCTTGCGTATCCGTATCCCCCGGGCCGCTTCCCGGGCGTAGACCGGATCCTCCGAGAAGACGTGGGGCTCATCGGCGCGGCCTGGGCCCACAGCGAACCCTCCCGGAAGACGGCCATCGTCGCGCGCGTGCGCTCAGCCGGCGCCGCCTGGGACGACTCCCCGTCGCTGCGATTCGTCCTCTCTTGGGAGACCGACGCGAACGACGTCGATTTCCACATCACGGACGCCGCCGGCAATCATGCCTTCTACTCGGCGCCGCACCTCGCGTCGGGCGGCGATCTGTATGCCGACGTGACGACCGGGTACGGTCCGGAGTGCTTCGCCATCCACGACGCGCCGGGCCACCGCGCCGGCCCCTACCGGCTGCAGGCCCACTACTACTCACGCGGTACCATGGGCTACGGAATGGGCAAAGTCGAGATCATCGAACACGACGGCCACGGCGGCCTTAAATACGAAGAACGCCCGTTCGTCGTGATGAACGACCGGGCGTTCGTGGACCTTGGGACCGCGCGCTGACGCGCTGAATCGGCGCGAGCGACTCCCGCTCGCGCCGTGTCGAATCGTCAAGCCGACGAACCCGGAAGGGGTTGAAACGTGGTTCGCCGGCTTGCCGATCGCTTTTCCTAGACCGCTCTCTCCCTTGGACCTCTCCTCACGGCTCCTGGATGATCTCCCAGGCCTGGTTGGTGTTCCCGCCCTGGCAGCCCCACTGGTGCGGGATCGCGCCGTCGCTGGTGGAGCCCCCGTTGTCCAGGCACTGGTTGCTCGTCTGGACCGACACCTGGCTCCAGCCGTCGCTGTTGGGCGAGTAAGGATACCAGTTCTGGTTGGTGTTGCCGCCCTGGCAGCTCCACGTGTTTACGTTCGCTCCCTGCGTAGAGCTTCCGCCGTTGTCGAGGCAGTAGCCGCTGTCGCGCGTGTCCTGGAGCTCCCACCAGCCGCCGCCCTGGCTCCAGAACGTCCAGCGCTGGTTCGTCGAATCCCAGTTGTCCCACTGCACGGTGTGGTTGCCGTTTCCGCCGCCGTTGTCGTCGAGCACCATGCCGCTCGTGCGGCTGTCTAGTCGGTAGTGCCCGCCGTTGATGATGCTGCCGAGCTGGTACACGCGGACGTAGTCGACATACTGGTACTGCGGCCATCCGCTGCCGTTGGCGCCGCCGGTGCTACCGCCGCCGATGGCCGTGTTGATGACGATGCGCATCGGACCGGGGGTGTTGTTCCAGTGCTGCGAGCTCGGGAAGCCGTCAACGTAGTAGTTGATCCAGCCGTTGACGCCCCACTCGACGCGGAAGGTGTGGTATCCGCCCGCGAACGTCGATGAGATCCCCGAGCCGTGCCCGCACCCGCCGGGGCTCTGGCAGCTCGAGTGATCGCTCTGCTGGTTGGGATAGACGTTCCACCAGTCGGTGAACCCGTTGTTGTCGTTCCAGTTGATCATCTCCATCACGTCGATTTCCGGCGGCCAGGCAGAGCAGTTGCCCTGCGCCAGCGGCAGCGGACACGCCGCGGAGACGAGCCAGTTTGCCGGCCAGATTCCCTGATTCTCCGGCACCTGGGTGCGCCATTCCACCGCCGCGCCCGGATACAGCTGGTAGTAGCTGGCGACCTCGCCGGAACACCAGGAGTGCCAGTTGCCGTGCGTGTCGGTGCAGCCGTTGTCACTCTTGATGACCAGGTGGCTGCCGTCCGACCAGACGTGATTCGGTGTGTAGTACTCCCACTCGCTGTTCACGCCGGATTGGACGTCGGTCACGTTCCAGTTGCCGGTGTTGAGCGAGTTGAACTCGTCGCTCCACACGATGTTCCAGGCCTGCCCCTGCGACCCCGCCTTCGCCTCGGTGGTGAGCAGCGTCGCGCCGACGGCGGTGCCCGCGAATACGCCGAGGAGGGACCAAATCCTCCTACGTGCGCACGCGGCAATGATCTTTGATTCGGACCTATCGTTCTTCATGTCTACCCTTCCCCTCGTGTTTCCGGGTAAAAGCAAGAACGGGCCCAAATGTAATTTTCTATACTTACCTCTCTATGTTGCGACTTTCGCCGCCGTCCTGTTGTGTCCCAGAGCAACCTTGTTGCGCGGCGAGCAACACCACGAAGCAACGACAATCGTTGATATTTCTTCGGCGCTTAAATGACGGCATCCGCCGACGGTTCCCCACCATCGGACGTATTCCCTTTTTCGATTTTGCGCCGCGTCAGCAGGCGCGCGTGGTCGAGTCAAGAGCGCAGCGCTCGCGGAGGAGCGGGGAACCGCCCGCTCGCGGATTGCTCGTCGTCGCGAGCTTCGGCGCCCTGCGCCCCTGGTTAATTGTTGGCCGCTGCCAGAAGAAACGATCACTATTCTTGTAACAGACGCGCGGCGCGGCGACGCTCATTTCGCCGAAGTCCGGACCGATTGGAGGGAGATCCGGCGCACGGACGCGCGGGCCTGCGCTCGTGGCAGGGAACGACCGACGGAGTGCGCATTTCAACCACTCCTCGGGAACGACACGCTCGGCACTGCGGCATCTCCCGACAGATTCGCGCTGTCCCCGATGTACGACCTGCGAGGTGGAGGCTCGAACCTCCACACCCTCGCACCATTCCGCCCGGCTACGCCCGGATTCGCACGACCGATCGATCTGCGAGTCACGCTTCGGCGCCCCGACGACGCATAGCGGCCCGGTCGCGCTCGTCGCTCCGCCGTCGACGGCGTCGAGACCGCTCCTCGCCGTTGTCGCGACCGCGTCGAAAATTCTCCGCACTTGCGCTCCCGCTCGAGCTGCACCGACTTATGGATTCGAGCGACAAGGGGGGAGGACCTCGCATGCGCAGGTTTGGCGGACGCTTGACGGTTCATGTCGTAACGACGATCGCGATTCCCGCGTTCCTGGCACACTGCGGGGGAGGCGCTAGCGAGAGAAGCGGTGCCGGTACCACACTCTCCGATGCGGAGAGCGGTGCCGATGGGGGTCCGAGCACGCCGGACGCGTCCGAAATGGCAAACGCGGACGCCAAGGCAGACGCGACTCCCTGTGGCGCAGACGGCGCGCGCGGCGGCCCCTCGTGCAGTCCCAACGAGACCTGCTGCGCCGGCTGGTGCACGGACACCAGCAAAGATCCGAGCAACTGCGGCCGCTGCGGCAACGCCTGCTCGGCTACCCAGTTCTGCACGGGAGTCGCCTGCGACGATGCCGTCCTGAAGAACCTCTGCGTGAACCCGCACGCGACGGTCGTCTTGGACCCCTACATGGACGACAACACGGCCGGAAACGCCCTCGGAGGCGCCCTCTCGACGACCTGCATGCCCGTCGTGAAGGTCGTGACGACCTCGCAGGACGCCGGCCTGGCGCAAGACCCCGCCGGGCGACCGATCGCGGGGGTCGGCGACACGCTCGTGGCCGGAGGTGGCTGGTACGGACAAGCCGCCGTGGCGTACATGGATGCCCACGGCTTGACTCCTCTCCTCGTGTCGACGGACGGGACCCATTCGTGGATCCGCGACAGCAAGACATCGGCGAACGTCGTCCTCGTACCGAACACGGCGCTGACGATGCACCACGACTACTTCGTCTTCGAGGTCGGCGTGGAGCCAACCAGCGGAACGCTGTGCTTCTTCGGATACGGAATGACCGGACTGGGCACGACCGTTGCCAGCTACTACTTTCAGACGAACGTTCTCCCCCACGCGTCCGCGTTCCCGGGTTCCTGGTACGTTTACGAATGGACGGACAAGGACATGGATGGGGCGGGGAGCGCCGGGGATACGTTTACCGCCATCGCCGACGGCATCTGACCGCGCGCGGCGGCCTGCGATCGGGACGGATCCTCCGTGACGCTCGAGTCGACGAGAGCTATCCACTCCGCTCGCGGGTGTGGCGCCAGAGCATGATGCCACCGAGGAGGCCCGCGATGTTCCCGATGATCTTCATGTGCTTCGGGAGCTCGACGCGAATGTGCTTTGCGTTGCCGCCGCCGAGATAAATCTGTCGCGGGTTCCAGACCGTGTCGATCTGCTGCACGGCCTCCGCGAGTCGCTCGTTCCACTTCTTCTTGCCGGATCTCTCCAGCGCGCGCGCCCCGAGATACTCCTCGTAGGTCTTACCCTTCTTGAAGGGATGGTGGGCGAGCTCCAGGTTCGGCACGTACACGCCCTCGTGAAAGAGCGCGCACCCGAATCCGGTGCCGAGCGTGAGGACCATCTCGACGCCGACGCCCTCGATGACAGCGTAACCTTGCACGCCGGCGTCGTTCAGAACGCGCGCAGGGCGACGGGTGTGCTCGGCGAGCGCGTTCGCGAGATCGAAGTCGCGCCAGTCGTCGTGGAGGTTCGGCGCCGTCCGCGTCACGCCGTCGACGACCACGCCGGGGAACCCCGCGCTCACGCGGTCGAAGTCGCCCAGGGGCTCGACGAGCGCGAAGATCGCGCGCAGCACCGCGCGGGGTGTCGCCGGACGGGGCGTCGGGACTCGGACGCGTTCGGTCAGCGGTTCGCCAGCGGGGCCGAGTACGAGCGCCTTCAGCCCGGTGCCACCGATGTCGATAGACAGCGTTCGGGTACCGGCCCCTGCCTTCGCGGGCGCGACGCGGATGCGTTTCGCACGTTTGGGAAGCGTCAAGGTCGACGAACCTCATCACATTTCGGTCGCGCCGCGAAGGGGATCATGGGCGCGATGTTGCTCCGGGGCGACCCACACGCGCTCGGTCCGTCACCGGTACGGCGGCGCATGCGCTTCGTAGATCGACCGTTCGTTTCGACATTGCTGATCCAGGCGGGCCACGATTGCTCGCTCGACCGTGGCGAGCGGCGTCGCCGCATCCGATCGAGCTGCGTCCACTCGCAGCCGGTCCGCGAAACCCTCGAGGGTGCCGGTCCACGCCAGCGGTTCGCGGTTCTGCGGATCGCGAGCGTCCGCCGGTACCGGGTGCCCGGCGGCGGCCGCGACCTCGGTGAGATAGGCCAGCCAGGTGCCGCTTCGCACGGGTGTCGGGGGATCGTCCGGTACCGGAGGCGGCGCGACGCCGAACACCTCGCGGAAGGCCACACCCACGGCGTACACCTTCAGGTGCTTGGGCAGGCCCCGCGCGATCTCCATGCGATCGAGCGCCATGAGGAGCCCGATCGCGCGCGCGTCGGCGGCGTAGGGCCCGACGTCGGCCACGAATAGAGCCCGGAGGCCATCCCCCTCCTGCAACGTCGCACCGGCCGCGCGCTTGTCGTCCTCGCGCGTCTCCGCCGACGGCGACTCGCGGGCGTCCTCCTTCACGCGATCGGCGGCGCGCCTCGCGTGTACGTTCTCACGCGCCGCATTGGCAACCGCGCGCAGCAGCGTGACGAGCCGGTCGGTGTCCGACGCCCGCCAGGGATCCCCGTGTGCTCGCGCTCGTACGGAGCTCGCGATGGCGTCCACGACGTACGGCTCGACCGCGCGCATTGGGTAATACGCCTGCTCCGGCGTGGACGGCGGCATCCGTTCGGCAATACCGCGCGCATGCGCCGTGGACGCGACGTCCACGTTACGAAGGAGCGCGTCGCAGCGTCGATTGATGCCGGCGTCGCGCGCGGCTCCCTCTTCGTCCAGAGCGTCGCTCCAGAGGCCACCCATCCAGCACGATGTCGCTTCGATGACGACGTCGTGAGCGCTGGCGCCAGGTGCCGCCGTCGTCGTGGCGGCCGGACGCCGGGATCCCGAACAGGCCATTGCGGTGACGGCGAGCGCTGCCATGAAGCTGGCCTTTCGCATGTCGAGGCGGCTTGCATCGGTCGTACCTGGACTGCGGGACGCTCCTCCGGTCTTGCATGGAAGGCCTCGGGAGCACGACCGTGAAAGACTCGAACCGGCCCGCCAAGCACGCCGGCCAGACCGTCGCCTGGATTCTCTCGCAGCTCGCGCTCGCCGCCGCGGTTGCATGCGGCTGGAGCGTGAGCGGGTCGCCACAGCAATCCGGCGACACGGGGCAGAACCGAGCCGATGCCGGAGCCGGTGGCGAGGCCCCCCCGGATGCACAGCCCGCAAGCGAGCCTGGCCGGCCCGATCGCGCACCCATCGCCGTTCCACTCGACGCGTGCACGCCGCTCCTCTACATCGCGAAGGTGGCCATCGGTTCGCAAACGTTCGAACTCGCCGTCGACACCGGTTCGACCACGCTCGGAGTCGCCTCGAGTCAGTGCACCGATTGCAAAGTGAGCCCCCTCTACGCTCCCGGCGCCACCGCGCTCGACGAGATGCGGACCGCGACTTCCGAGTACGGGACCGGCAGCTGGACGGCGGAGGTGTACCAGGACTCGGTCGGATTCGTGTCCGATCCGAGCGTTGAATTGAAGTTCGCGGCGATCACGACGCAAAAGAACTTCTTCGAGCCGGTAGCGTGTCACTCCGGACGAAGCTACCAGGGCATCATTGGACTCGATCGCGCCACCTCGGAGCTCGCCGGAACGACCGCATTCGTCGATCGGTTCGTGGCGGCGAAGGGAATCGCCAACGTGTTTGCGACCGAGCTGTGCGACACGGGGGGAACGCTCTGGATCGGCGGCTACGACACGACGGTTGCGACGGGCGCTCCGCAATATGTCCCCATCACGACGGACGTCACCTCCTCGTACTATTACACAGTCGACCTCGAGAGCGTCGAGGTGAGCGGATCGACGACTCCGGTCGCGATTGCCCGCGCTTCGACCTATCCCGACACCGTGGTCGACACCGGAACCACAGCGTTCGTCGTACCTAGCGCCGTCTTCGACGAGCTCACGAGCGCCATCGCGCGCTCACCAGGCTTTTCTCAACTCTTCGGGGTCGACGCCGGGGCCTCCTGGTTCTCGGGCGAGCTGCCCTGCGGAGCGGCAGGCACGACGAAGGCGCAGATCGACGCGGCCCTCCCCTCGCTCACGCTGACTTTCGGGAAGGATCCGGGCGTCGCGATCCGAATGGCTGCTTCGGACTCCTACTTCGTTCGGTTCCCGGGGTACGGCTGGTGCTCCCTCCTGGCGCCGGTACCGGCGCGAACTCCGTTTCCTCTGGCGGCCATCCTCGGTAGCCCGTTTTTGCGCACGCAGATCACCATCTTCGATCGCGCGGGCGGACGAATCGGGTTCGCGCCGCACGCCGATTGTTCGGGCGACTGAACCACCGGAGCCGCCGTCGTCAGACGTGCAGCGGAGGTCGCTCGTTTGCCTGCGCCACGCGCGTTCCCCACTTGAGCGCGATTGTTGAACGCGAAGATGAGTGTTCTCCGGCGGTCGCGGATCATGTTGGCCACCTCCTGGGCGGTCAGCTGGAGGGATCCGTTTCACCGATGACAATCGGCCCGGGTCGACGACGGGCTCGCAAGCTGGGGTGCTCACCCTATGCTCTGCGCAGGCGGACGTCACCAGATTGCACGCGATCTCGATGTACTCAGGCTTGCGCTCGCGCAGCGCGGCGCGAAACGCGACGTCGATGAGCGCAGGCGCGTCGGCATGGCGCGAGGTCTCGTCCACAAGGACGGCGCACGAATGGATTTGCTCCGCACGTCGGCTCGAACGACGACGCGGCGGCGCCGAAGAGCGGAGCGCGTTCGCCGATCGTCGAGACGTGCGGTTCCGTGGGAAACGCGCGTCGTCTCTTCGACAAAGCGTCTCGTCCATTGTGGCGCGCATCGTGGCCACTTGGTCGAGCCGTTCGGCGCACTGGTCCAGCGGCTCGGCCAGCTGGTCGAGCGCCGCGTCCTTCAGGCCAAGCGCCGCGGCCAAGGGGTCGAGCGTCGCATCCTGTTGGCCGTGCGACGTTTCCTCCTGGACGAGCGCCCTGTCCTCTTGGTCGAGCGTCTTGGCCTCTTGGTCGAGCGCCGTTTTCAATTCGGCAAGCGGCTCGTCCTCGTGGACGAGACTCTCGACCGATTGGTGAAGCGGCGCGTCGAGTTTGACGAGCGACGCTCCCAATCGGCCGAGCGTCGCTTCCTGTTCGACGATCGACGTCTCCACCTGGCCGGGTGTCTTGGCAACTTGATCGAGCGTCCCGTCCAAGTGGCCAAGCATCGCGTCCATCGGGCTGCGCGACGCGTCCAAGGGGGCGAGCGTCTTGTCCTGTTCTCCGCGACTCGAGACCAGTTCAAGGAGCCGCGTTTTCATTCGGCCAAGCCTCCTTTCTATTTGACCAAGCCTCCTTTCTATTTGACCAAGCCTCCTTTCTATTTGACCAAGCCTACTTTCTATTGGGCCAGGCCTCTCTTCTATTGGGCCAGACCTACTTTTTATTGGGCCAGGCCTCTCTTCTATTTGGCAAAGCCGCTGTTCCATTTGGCAGCGCATCTCTTCTGCCTTGCCGGATGTGCCTGCGCAATCCCCGGGAGGCGCATACTGCATCGGCTCCGGCGTGTCGTTGCAGTACACGCGCACATCCCTCCCGCGCGGCATGAGGATGACAGCTTCACGCGCGCAGGGGGCGGGATTTGCGGCAGTTCCCGATTGGAGTCGCGCTCCTTGCTCGCGATCGCGCCGCGCCAACGTCGAGGTCACGTCACCACGAGGCTACTGGTGCGTGGCAGTCCAGGTGCCGTTGCCGCCGTACTTGAGGACGCCATAGCCCGCGTCGGACAAGTAGCTCGACACAGGCTGGCCATTCCACGTGCTCGTACTCGCGTCGACTCCTCCGAGGGCCTCCGCGCCATTCCAGGTCCCGTTGAGGAACGAGAGCGCGCTCGTGTCGTAGTCGGCCGTCACGGGGCCGGCGAACTGACCGCCGATCCCCGGGAGGAGCCCGCCCGCGACGGGTGCGCACGCCATCCCCGTGGAATCGAGTGCCCCCACGCAGTAGGTGCAGTCGATCCAGCCGCCGATGAGTTTCTTGTTGGGGCAGTCGAGCGTCCCCGTCAAAGTGCAGAAATAGGGATAGCCGTCCATCCCCCCGTCTGCAGAACCGTTCGCCACGCCCGTTACCGTGCCGCCGCTGACGTTGAAGAAGTTGCTGCAGTTCATGAACTCCCCGTAGTACATGCACTGAGTTCCCGCGTCCCCCGCCTGGTCGAGGGTCATGTCGACGTTGCCGCTCACCGTGAGCGGAATGCCGATGATCACGTGGGACGAATACGAGCCGTTGAACGTGCCCACGTAGTGCCCGGCCTGGCACGCCGAGTTGGCGGTGGGGTTGGACATATTGCCGTCATACCCGAAGGACCCCACGGCCGTGCCGGAGCTGCCACCGGTGCTGCCGCTGCCGCTGCCGCTACTGCTCGAACTCGAAAAGCCCTCGCCAGAACGGTTCGTCGCGCATGCGACCACGACCGGCACCCCCATCGTGTAGGCCATGAGCCAAATGCGGATCGGTTTCATTCGTCCCTCCCGGCCGGTTTCTCACGTCGATAAGTGGGCTGGCCGCGGGCGCGATTGTCGACCTCCTGGCGGTCGAGTCCAGAGACATTATCCCGATCGATATACAGCGACGCGAATGAGACCGCGTCCCTCGAGTGTAGATTTGCAGCGCTCTCTTCGGGTAGATCCCCCGAGAGTTACGGCCTGCCTTCGAGTAGACCCGCACCCCGTCGACGCCGAAATTGATGCATCCGGGAGCCCACCGTGCTTCTGCGAGAATGTGCCCGCCGTGTTGATGCGCGCACTCGTGTACTGCCCATTCTCTGACTTCGCGATTGCGACCTTGTTTGCGCCCGCGCGCGGCAAGCGAAAGGGCACCCCACCCCGAACGCGCCACGACGTTCAAGCGTACCGCCCGCGATCGAGCGGCGCCACAAGGGCTCGTGCGCGGCAGAAAAGAACGACCAGCCGGCGTGCGTTCCGCGCCGACCGATCTAACCTCGGAGCAAGAGCATGAGGCGAGCTTTCACCTGGTGCGGTCTCATCGGCATGGCGTTGGGGCCGAGCGCTGCGACGGTCCATTGCGGCGACCAGGCCACGCTGGGCGGCAGCGATCAAGATGGGATCTCCGGCGGTGATGCCAGCTTCGCGCTCACCGTCGACGACACGACGTTCACCCCCAAGATCGTCAAGACCGAGAACCTGGCAAACGTCACCCTCACGCTGACGAACGCAGGTACGCGGCCCCACGACTTCGTCGTCGACTGCGCGGGGTCCGCGTGCTTTCCGGACGCCTCGACGGTTCCGCCGGTTGCGCCCGATGCCAGCGCCACCGTGCAGTTTGTCGCGCCCTACGCGGAGGGACTTTACACGTTCCGCTCCAGTCTCCCCGGGGACACCCAGACGGGACAGTTCATCCTGCAATAGCGAGCGGCGTGCTGTCGGGAAGCCACGAGCCTCGTGGGCGCCAGCGCGGAGTAAGGCCGCCCATGCCTTCGCGCTCAGTTGTGCAATCCGGCGTTGCCCGACGCGCCCGCGTTGCTCGAACCCGCGTTGCCGCCCTGGCCGGGCTGTCCCGAGGCGCACATCGAGCTCGACGCGCTCACCGCTCCGCCGCCGCCCTGGTACCAGCAATAGGAATCCCCGGCGGAACCACCGCCTCCGGCGCCTCCGGTGCCACCGGCGCCGCCCAACGAGCCGGCGCCACCGGCACCGCACGAGCCAAAGGTTGCGATGCAGTGGCAAGTGCACGTCAAGGCACAGTTGGATGGGCCGACGTGGCACGCGGCCCCGTACTTCCCCGCGAGTCCGGCGGCCCCCTGCGAACCCGACCCCGGCGGTCCGCCGGCTCCACCGTTGCCGCCCGCACCGCCGTTGCCCGTAACCACGGCGCTGCCCGTGACAGTGACCGCGGCGGCCCAGTCGAAGATGCCGATGCTGCTGCCGCCGCCGGTTCCGGGCGCGCCCGGTCCCGATCCCGTGCCGGGGCAACCGATGTACCCGGGGCTCCCGCAGCACGATATCGTCGAGGACGCGCACGAGCCGCTGCCGTCATCGGCGCACGACGAGACGCTCACGCACGTCCCGGCCGATCCGGCGGCCCCGTTGTCTCCCGTCGCCCCTGCCGTGCCGGTGCCTCCCGGAGTCGGCGTGTATCCGGTCGCCGAGTACGTCCCCGCGGTGGCGCCGGGGCCCGGGGTGCCCGGTGCGCCCTTCGCGCCGTCGGAGGCCGGTGTGCACGACCCCGAGCCGCTGGTGCCGACGCTGCCTGCAGATCCGCTGCTGCCCGAGCCGCCTCCGGCCACCTGGATGTCCACGTTCGTCAGCGAAAGCTGCGTGCTCGCCCCGGTCGCAAATACGC
>CALKVG010000396.1 GCA_937998045.1 uncultured Myxococcales bacterium | reverse complement strand
GGGCGGGGACGCGCAGCGAGATGACGTTCAGGCGGTAGAGGAGGTCTTCGCGGAAGCTGCCGGCGGCGACCATCGCGTCGAGGTCGCGGTGGGTGGCGGCGATTACGCGCACGTCGACCTGGCGCGGGCGCTCTCCGCCGACCGCGCGGATCTCGCCATCCTGAAGGACGCGAAGGAGCTTGGCTTGCATGGCCAGCGGCATCTCGCCGATCTCGTCGAGGAAGAGGGTGCCTCCGTCGGCGATGTCGAACAGCCCGGCGCGGGTCGACGAGGCCCCGGTGAACGCGCCTTTGACGTGGCCGAAGAGCGCCGACTCGAGCAGCGTCTCGGGGACGCTCGCGCAGTTCTCGCTGACGAAGGTGCGGCGGCCGCGCGGCCCGTTGGCGTGCATCGCGCGGGCGACGAGCTCTTTGCCGGTGCCGCTCTCGCCGACGATGAGCACGGGGACGTCGCTGGCGGTGACGCGGTCGACGACGCGGAGGAGCTCTCGCATCGGCTCGCTGCGCCCGGCGATCTCGTCGTAGCGGTAGCGCGTCTCGCGTCCGTCGCGGGTCAGCTCGAGCTCCGTGCGGGTGACGTCGAGCTGCGCCTCGCGCTCGCTGAGGGCGGACTCCAGGCGCGTGCGCGCGCGCTCCGCCCGGCGCACGGCGCGGCGGAGAAGGACGGCATCTCGCGCGTCGGCGATGGCGATGGCGGCCTGGGTCGCGACGACGCGGACCCAGGCGAGCTCGCTCGGGCCGAAGGCGCCCTTTCGAACGCGGTCGTCCAGATACACGACGCCGAGCGTCTCGCCGCGCGCGACGAGAGGGACCGCCAGGACGCTCCGCAGCTTGAGGGCGTGAACGCTCGCGTGAACGTCGCCGAGCGTCGAGAAGGCGTCGGTCGCGACGACGGCGTCGCCGCTGTCGATTGCGCGGCGCGCGATCGTCTGAGAGAGGGCCAGCTGTTCGCCCGCGAGGTCGTGCCGCGCGAGGTTGCGCGCAGCGCGCGGGACGAGGCGGCCGTCGGGCGCACGCAGGAGGAGCAGCCCGCGCTCGACGCCGGTCCAGAGCACGAGCGTGTCGAGGACCTGCTCGAGCAGCGGTCGCAGGCGGTCCCTCGCGGAGAGTGCGCGCACGATGGACTCGAGCTGAGCGACCTGGGCGGGAGCGAACGCGACGTCGCCGGCCTCGATCGAGGAGGCGCGCGCCCAGGTCACCCCCGCGAGGAGGGCGCGATACTCGGGGGGCGTGCCATCGCGCAGGACGCGCGCCGCGGCGAGCCGCGCGTGTTCCAGGCGGCGGGCCGCTTCCCCGTCGCCACGCTCGGTCGCAAGGCGAGCCGCAGCGTCGAGGGAAGGACCGCGCGAGCTCACGAGCGCCGGCACGTCGACGAGCGCGACGAGCGCCGCCAGCACCGCGCCGTCTCCCTCGCTGCGCCGCCCGGACAGAATGCCCGCGGCGCGCGCGCCCCACCACTCCCAGCGAGCCGGCGCGCCAAGCGAGACCACGTGGCGATCCACCGCCGCGACGCGGTCGTGCGCGATGGCGTCCGGAGCCCACACGAGGAGCCGCGCCGCGGCGCGCGCTCGATCCTCGTCCGAACCGCCGTCGCTCAGGCGCTGATCGGCTTCGATGGCCCAGAGGCGCGCGGACGGATCGCCCGCCGGCCGCACCTCCACCTGGGCCCAGCGTGCGTACGCCGCCGCCCGCGCGTCTCGCGACGCGAGCGCGTGGGCGTAGGCCTCGCGCGCCGATTCGTCGGTCGCGTGCACGGCCCCGATGGTGGAGAGCGAGCCCGCCCGGGCGAGCCACGCGCGCGCGGCACGCGTGGGGGATCCGAGGCGCTCCCAGAGAAAGGCCGCCCTCGTGGCGCTCGCCAGCGCGCGCGCGATGTCGCCGACCTCGTTCGCGGCTGCGGCCTCGTTCGTCAGGTAAGTGGCCTCGTCGACGACCGCTCCGGCGCGCGTCGCCAGCTCGACCGCGCGCCCGAATGCGTCGAGCGCCACCGTCGAGTTGCCGCGGGCCAGCTCGAGGGTGCCGCGCACCGACTCCAGCCGCGCGTACGCTTCGGGCTCCAGCGGATCGGCGAGGGCTCGTTCGACCTCCGTGAGGGCCGGTTCGTATGCGCCTCGACGCCACGCGAGGAGCGCGCGAACTTCCGACGGCGCCGCGCCTCGGGCCCCCTCGAGGTGACGCTCGGCGCCAGGAAGATCCCCGGCGTCCCACGCCAGCCGAGCGAGCGTGGCTTTCGCCGTCCAGGCGGGCGGCCCCTCGCCGCTGGCGATTGCGCGCTCGGCCCACCGCGCCGCAGCCTGGGCGTCGCCGCGTCGGCGAGCCAGCTCGGCGCGAAGCGCGTCGGCTTCGGGACCGGTGGCTTGCACCAGCGCGGCCCACGCACGGCCCGGGTCGCCCGCGCGCAGCAGCGCGACCGCGAGCTGAAGGGCGAGCGTGCTCGAAGACGGATCGGCCGCGAGTCGATCCTCGGCCAGCTGGAACGCCGCGGCCGCAGGGCAAGCGCGTGCGAGCTCGCGCACGAGGCGTGGCACACGCTCGACTCCGTCGCCGGGGTCCCAGATCGCATCGCGAGGCTCGGTCTCGCCCGCGACGTCTTTGAGCACCCAGGCGGAGGGATCGCGCTCGCTCGCGAGCTCGACGGCTCGACCGACGAGCTCACCCTCGCTCCGCTCGTCCTGCCCGACCGGCCACGCGGCGGCGGCCGGACCGACCAGCGACACCAGCCAGCGGGCGCGCCGGATGGCCCCCAGCGGCTCGATCGAAGCCGCTCGCGGAGCCGACGGCGACACGGTCGACGCGATCGCGACGGCCTGTTCGATCCATCCACGGGCCGGATCGCCGATGGCGGTGGACACCTCGGCCCCCGAAACGATGTCGCGTGCGCGCTCCGCGAGGTAAGCGCGCCGAACCCGCGCGACGCGCGCGAGGCTCGACTCGCGTGGGTCTTCTTTCAGGCCGAGCGCGCGCGCCGCTCGCGTCGCCAGCCAGGAAGCGCTGGGCCGTCCGCCGGCCTGCGTCGCGACGAGCGCTTCGACCCAGCGGGCAGGCTCGCCCTCGGGAGAGCCCCATGCCTTCAACACGTCGAGGGGGTCTTGTGCATCGGCGACGCGCGGATCGAGGATCTCGGCGAGTACGACACCGAGCGCCCAGAGGTCCGACGCCGGACCGGCCTCTCCGCGGTGCTTCAGCTCGGGTGCGGCGTAGCGCGGCGTTCCGCCGAGAGGCGCCGTTTCGACGTCGGTCGCCAGCCCGAGATCGATGAGCGTCACCCCGCGATCGTCGGCGGCGTCCCGCCGCGGCGCCCGCGAGGAGCAAAGGACGTTGGACGGCTTGACGTCGCCGTGCCGCACCCCGGCCTGGTGCAACTCCTCGAGCGCACGACCGACGGCGTGCGCCACGAGCATCGCGAGCCGTTCGCGATCCCGCACGGCGCGGAGGTCGAGCGGCGCGCCATCGACCCACTCGGTCACGAGCAAGCCCGGCCCGGCGTCCAGGATGGCCGGCCCCCAGCGCCGCCCCACGAGCGCGAGGAACACCGCTTCGCGGCCAAGCGCCTCCGCGGCTGCCGGGACGCGTCGCGCAACCTTGATGGCGGCGACTTGGCGTGGGTCGTCGGTCGCGCGTGCCTTCCATACGAGCGAGGTCGCCCCGTCGCCGGCCGGCGCACCGGCGGACTCGAGGAGTTGCCAGCGGCCGATGCGCATCGCGCTCGCCAACTCAACTGGCGGCGACACGCGCTGGAAGTGCGCGCCCATCCCCTCTAAGGCAAGCTTGGCTCCCACGGTGCGTCAACTCCGGTGACTGGCACCGCTCGTTCGCGCTGCCCTGGTGCATCATGGCCGGCGCCGGCCGCCCCCGTCACGTGCGTGCGCGCGGTCATCTTCCAATGCGGGCGATGGGGACGCTATTGGGGCGTTCATGGGTCTTGTACGTGCATTCGCACCCACCCAGCATGGCCTGAATAACTGAGAGGCTCTCATGAGCGGACCGGTTCCCGCAGGGCCATTTGCCTCGCATAGCTTGTCGCCTACAGCTTCGATCGCCCCGGAGGAGGCCCTATCGACGCTCGAGCTGCGCTTGCCGCTCCGGCGGCGGCGGCTTCGCGGGGTCGTGATCGCCGCGGTGTCGGCGTGCGCGCTGATTCTGGTCGCGGCAGGCATCGTCCGCGTGGGCCACGCGAGCAGCGAACCGGCGCGGGAGTCCCGCGCGCAAGCCGCCCTCGCCACGACGGCCGCCTACAATGTTGCCACCGCACCGCCGTCGCCTGGCCCCCCGCCTTCTGGCGCGGCACCTCAACCAGCAGCGGTCAGCGTACCGACGGCCGGCACGCTGCACCTGGGTCGCAACCTTACACCTCGCTGGGTATGGCTCGACGGGAAGAAGCTCGGCTCTCGCACCGAGGTAGTCAGCTGCGGTCCGCACCAGATCAAGGTGGGCCGCGCCCGCGCGCACGCGATCGACGTGCCCTGCGGGGGTGAGCTCCGCGTGTCTCGCTAGAACTTGATTCCGTTCTCGGCGCGGTGTCGCCACCAGCGCCAGCCGAGAATGGCCGTCGGCACCGCGGCCACCGCGGCCACCGGAAGCGATACGACCGCCCCGAGCGCGACCGTGGCAACCGCCGCAGCGCCCGCTGCCACCCCCTTGCGGCGGGATTCCTCCAGAACTTCCCCTCGAGTCTTGCTCATGGACTCCAACGTGGTGCCTTCTGCGTGGATGCGCAACTCGGACCTCAGCGCAGCGGCACGCCGCGGGCGTGTGCGCGCGTCCACCGCGCCACGAGGTCGACGTCTGCCGCGGAGAGGTCCTTGTCGAAGCGCGGCATGTGTTTCTTCCGGCTCTCGTCGAGCGCCTTGTCGCGGTAGGTCGACGCGCTCGCCGGATTCGCGACCTGCGCCCTCGTCCAAGAGACCGAGCCGTAATGCGCGAGCTCCGGCGCGATCCCGTTGCCCTCGTCGTCGCCGTCGCCCTTGTACAAGTGGCAGGTGGTGCAGCGTTCGGCGACGATCTTCTCGCCGGTCGCGCGCACCGACGCGTCGGCAGCGCGGGGCGGATCGCCCGGCTCGTCGCCCTGCAACGAGAGAAACAGCGACACGGCTTGCCTCTCCGCGGCGCTCTTGGTCATCGCGTTCCACGCCTCACCGGCAGGCTTGTCCTTCGGCCGGACGTCGACGCTCGGCATTTCGCCCTTGTAGGGGCCGCGTCCGAAGAACTCCGGCGCATCCGGATCGTGGATCATCGACGAGATCCAGTTGGCCGTCCCCCACCCGTCGAGCTTCGTGGCGGTGGCTTTCGCCGGATCGCCCGCGTCGCCCAAGACGTGGCAGCTGGCGCAATGCTTGTCGAATAGGTCGCGGCCGCGGAGCTCGGGGTCCTGCCGGACCATCTCGAGGGCGCCGGCCGGCGGTACCCCCTGCATGGCCAGCTTCGCGGCGGCGGCCGCGAGCGCGTCCGCTCTTGCGCGCTGCTTGGCGTACTGCGCGTCGTGAGCGTCCTTGCGCCAGGCCATCCCGGAGAGCGCTGCCCCGCCGGCGACGACGGCCAGGGCCACGACGACCGCCGGCGCCCGCGACCGGGGAGCGCGATCGAAGAAGGGAAGGAGCGCGAGGACGAGCAGCGCAGCGCCCGGCAGGAGCGTCGTCCCCCAGAACTCGCCGGCGCCGTGGAAGAACTTGCGGAGCTCGAAGAGCGTCAGGAGAAACCACTCCGGACGCGCAGGGTAGTCGCTCATCGGGTCGGCGGGAGCGTCGAGCGGAGCGCCGCGCGTGGCGCCGGTCAGCGCGAAAAGGAGGAAGACCGTCGCAGCGGCCACGAGCGCGCCGTATGGCAGAAGCCGGGAGTACCGAGTGGTGGTTCCGACGCCCCCCCAACCGTGTCGCGCCGCGAGCCGACGACGCGTGATGAGGACCGCAGCGATCCCGGCGGGTACGACGAGGACGTGCAGCGCGTACGCCCGCGTGAGCCCCAGAGCCCCCAGCTCGGATCCGCCCTGCATCATCTGCTGGAGAAATGGGCCAATCGCCGGCGCGAGACCGACGATGTTGCCTTCGACGAGCCGCGCCCACCATCCGCGCTGATCCCAGGGCAGAAGGCCCCCGGTGATGCACCCGCCCACGGCGAGCGCAGGAACCGCGAGCGTCAGCCACCATACGAGCTCGCGCGGTTTGCGGTAGCTACCGGCGAGCGCTGTGTGGACGACATGTACCCCGGCGAGCACGATCAACGCTTGCGCCGCCCAGAAGTGCAACCCGCGGACGATCCACCCGCGGTCCTGGACGAACTGGAGATAATGAACGCTGGCCCAGGCCGACTGCGGCGACGGAGCGTACGCCGTCATCAGGACGACCCCGGTCAGGGCGAGGACGCCGAAGCAGGCGGCGACCGACGTGGCCATCGCGCGAGCCCATGGCGCTCCCCCGACGACCGGGTGATCGATCCATTCGCGCCACGACGCGCGCCACCCCGTCCGTTCGTCGAGCCAGTCGAGGATCTTGCCAAAGAGGGGCATCGCCGTTTGCGCTCTCACCCGATCGGGAGCTTTTCCGGCGTCCCCTGCCGGAATCGCTGGAAGTTCACGAGGACGAAGCCGTCCTCGATGCGTGTCGCGAGCTCGTCCAGGCCGCGGGGCGAGGGGCCGGTGAGACGCTTGCCGTCGCTGTCGAAGGACGAGTCGTGGCAGGGGCAGGCGAAGCCCGGCCCGGTGGCGGTGCGATCGATCGCGCACCCGAGGTGCGGGCAGACGACGCTGAACGCCCGCACCTCGGCTCCCGAGCGAAGGAGCCACGCCGCCCCCAGCGCGACGTCCTTCTCGAGGGTCCAGGCGTCGCGGTGGTCGGCAACCAGCTCCACGCGCTTTGCCAGCCCCGGCGGCAGTGAATCCAGGCGCACGGTTCTTATCCACCGCCCTGTGCCCGCTGCGCCGGATGCGGGCGCGGCGAGAAAGCGCGCCGTCGGCAGTACCAGCGCTCCGCAACCGAGCGCGCCACCGGCGACAGCCAGTGCTTTGAGCGCTCCCCTTCGGCCCGAGTTCGCCTCGTCGCTCACGGGGGGGGAGCCTACCGCTTCTTGAGCGCTCGCGAGAACCGTTTTGCGAGCAAGGCGGCCTCGCCGGTAATGACCGGAACCTCCTGGCGCGCGCTATGCTTGTGCCGGAGAGAGGAGGGCGCGGCCGCATGCGGACGTTGAATGCCGGCAGCGCGTATGCGTTGGCCTTCGCCCTGGCTGCCGCCTGCGGCAGCAACGGATCGTCCGGGTTCGCGCCGTCCTCGATGCGCGATGCCTCGGCGCCTCCCGAGGACTCGGGTCGCGACGCCAGCACGCAGCAGATGGGCACGGACGGGGCAGGGCGCCTTTGCGTGAACCTGCAATGCCAGCAAGTGGACTGCTCGTCGCAGGGTCTGCTCGACACGACCGTGAGCGGCGTCGTGTACGACCCCGCAGGACAGAACCCCCTGTACAACGTCATCGTCTACGTGCCGAACGAGCCCGTGCTCCCCTTCGCGCCCGGCGTTCGGTGCGACCAGTGCGGAACGCTGGCCAGCGGGGCTCCGGTCGTGTCGGCGCTGACGGACCCGAGCGGGAAGTTCACGCTGCACAACGTCCCGGTGGGCGACCAGATCCCGCTCGTCTTGCAGCTCGGCAAGTGGCGCAAGCAAGTGGTGATTCCGCACGTCGAGGCATGCACCGACACCCCCATGGCCGACCGCAGCCGGATGCGCCTTCCCGCGCGGCAGAGCGAGGGCGACATGCCGCAGATCGCGGTCGCGACCGGAGGCTGCGATCCGTTCGAGTGTCTCCTACGCAAGATCGGCATCGACGCCAGCGAATTCACGACCGACAGAGGCGGCGGGCGGGTGCACGTCTATCAGGGAGTCGGCGGCGCCACCATGACGGAGCCGACGACGAGCGCGTCCGACCTCTGGGCGCGCCCGGCGCTGACGAGTTACGACCTCGTCATCAACGCCTGCGAGTGCGGGGAGGAGCCGCAGGAGAAGCCGCAGTCCTCCATCGACAACGTCGTCGCGTACGCGAACGCGGGCGGTCGGGTCTTCAACACGCACTACCAGTACTACTGGATCGACCCGACGAAGGCGGCCTCGCAGCCGGCGACCGCCAACAACCCGACGTGGCAGACCACCGCGACGTTCATCGCCGAGGCGATGGGCGCGTCGACCATCGACGGATACGTCGACACCACCTTTCCGAAGGGGGACGCATTCGCCCGGTGGCTCTATGGCGTTGGCGCCTCGAGGTCCGAGGGCCAGTTTCCGATCACGCAGGCTCGCTACAACACGACCGGCATCAATCCGCCGTCCACCCAGTGGGTCTGGAACCCGAACACCGGCCAGACGCAGACGCCCTGGGCGGCTCTGCTGCATTACACGTTCAACACGCCAGTCGGCCTGCCGGAAGACGAGCAGTGCGGCAAGGTGCTCTACAGCGACTTCCACGTCGTGAGGGCGATCTCTTCGGGTACCCTCTTTCCAGACGAGTGCGACAGCCAGCCGATGTCGCCGCAGGAGCAGGCGCTCGAGTTCATGCTCTTCGACCTCTCTTCGTGCATCCAGGAGGAAACGCGCCCGCCGCAGCCCCCGGCCCCGCTGCAATGAACGCGGCGCAGTTCGTCAAACCGCTTCACTTCGGTTGTTCTCCGGGGGTATTCGCGTAGCGTCGAGGCGCCGCGTGTGCTCCGCGGTCGCGCAGCATCTCGCGGATCATGAACGGCAGTCCGACGACGGCAAAGACGCCGATCGCAATAGCCGAGTATCCCACCGTCGCCGCGAGCACCTGGGTGGGATCGACGCTCGATCCGCGCTCCGCGAGCAGGTGAATGAACGCCGCGTCACGAGTGCCGATTCCGGCGAGCGTCAGGGGCGCGATGCCCACGAGCGCGGCCACCGGCCAGAGCGTCATCGTGTCGAAGAGGCGCATGCGCGCACCCACCGATACGAGCAATGCGTGGAGGATCGCGATGGTGAGAAATCGAATGCCGAGCGAGGCCAGTGCCGGCGGGAGGAGCTGCAGGGGCGCGCGGCGCAGGGCCCCGAGCGCTGCAAAGAGCTGTTCGATGGCGGCGGTCCTCCCTCTGAGCACCGGTAGGCGCTCGAGCCAGCCGCGGTTGATCAGCACCGTCGCGATCACGGCAACTTCGGCGACGCTCAGGACGCCGACAACGGCGGCCCAGATCCAGAGGCCCTGCGCCGCCGCGCCGGCGGCGGAGAAGAGCAGCAGGACCAGCAGGTCCATCGCCTTCTCCACGAGCACGCTCCCGGTGGCCGCTGCGATCGGAACCGTGTCCCGCACCGCGAGGGGCCGAAGGAGATCGCTGGCTCGCGATGGCGTCACCATCGCCAGGGGCCAGGTGGCGAGGACGACTTCGAGCGACCTCCGGAACCGCAGCTCGTGTCCCATCGCCGCGAGCACGAGCCGCCAGCGTTCGGCTCCCAGGAGCACGCACGCGGACGACGCACAGAGCGCGATCGCCATCCAGGACGGGCTCGCGCCGGAAATGACGGCGGCGAACGTGCCGCCTCCTCCGAACCGTCTCAGCAGAAGCCAGAGGACGGCGATCGTCACGAGCAGCGTCGCCGCGAGCCGGAGCTTCGCCCCGATCGTCCGGGTCACGCTCGCGCCCTGCGCGCGCTGATGAATGCCATCGCGAGGCGGATGCTACCGCGCCGCCCGTCGACGACAAAGAGGGTGCAGCCGTGAAAGCGCGCTTATTCGAGCATCATGAGACCCAATTTCCCGCCATAGCCATTTGCTTGCGGCGGCGGGGCAAAGGTCCCTGGGGTCTGCCTGTCGAAATACCCGCTGAAGAACTCGCGTCCCGGCCTGCGCCGGATGTCGACGCGATCGACATAGATAAAGCCCTTGCGCCAGAGCCGCGGCGAGATGACGAACGGCGGTCCGTACTTCTTGGTCTTGTCGTCGGCCGGCACGAGCGAAATACGTGGCGGTGCGGCAACGGTCGACTCGACCTCGAACATGTACTCCTCCGCGAGCGGTCCCTTGGCCGAGAAATACAGTTCGAGGGCGGGGTCGACCCCGTCGACGAAGCGCTCGCCGAGCAGGCGCGTTCCATCGGAGAAGCTCGCCGCGACGTTCGCGTCGAGTTGCGAGAGGAGCTGGGCGCTCCACTTTTCGGCCGCGGCCGCGTCGCCCGCGGCGACGGCAAGATTGTTGGCGACCCGGATCTCCTCGAGAGTATTCGGCGCTCCACCCGGCGGCGGGTTCGGCGTCTGATCGTAGTGCTCGCGAAGCTCCCAGGTACGCCAAGGATCCGCGCGGACGGTGCGGATCGGCTCCGAGGGAGAGCTGAGGTACCACTCGGCGAAGTTCGGCTGGCGCTCGTCGAAGACGAACGCGTCGAGCGGCGCCTTGGGCGAATCGCGGTCGACGAACACGTACGGCCCGAGAGTCACGACATGGAACGTCGACGCCGTGCGCCGCTGTTCGTCGGAGTTCAAGAAGCGCAGGTCGCCGATGTAGTAGCGATCGTTGCGGCCGCCGGTAAACGACGGCGACGACCCGACCCCCCGGATCGGGCGGTGCAGCGCCCACTCCTGCGCTCGATTCTCGCGAGAGAAAAGCGCCCCGGCCATCTGCACGATCGTGTTCCGATCCATACGCTGCGCCATCCACTCCGCGGCCTGGGCCAAGTCGACGTCGTCGAAGATGCGACTGCCTTTCTCGTTGAAGCGGCCCGCGGTGGCCTTGGCGTATCGCAGCCCCATGATTCCGTCCGGCAGGACCCTGAGCGCAATCAGTCCAAAGATTGCGAGCGTCGCGATCGGTACGAGCCCCTTCTCGTCGCCACGACCGCGGAGCACCAGGACCCATCGGGCGATCCCCATGGTTGCGGCGCTGAGCATGCCGAGCGACAGCGCCCAGTACGGCGCGAACGGCAGCGGCCAGTAGATGTGCACGTCCGCGCCGTTCTTGAACATCAGATACTGCGCGACGGCCATGAGCAGAATGGCGAGCGGGAAGATCTCGTTCCGGCGACGCAGGAGGATGACGCGCGCGAGGAAGATGGGCGCGGCAATCTTGCCAACCGTGACCGCGAGGGGCGTAAAGGTGAGGTCAATCCAGTAGCTGCGCTGCCGCAGGACGTCGGCCATGCGGATCCCCGAACCTCTCGCGCGCATGCCCTCGGAGTGAACGAGGTCTTCGAGGACGCCGACGTGCTGGAAGTAGAAGACGTACCCCAGGAGGCTCCCGGCCGACAATATCGTGGTTAGGATCCACCACTCCGTGAAGGGTCGGAGGCGGACCCCGCCCAGCCAGTGAGGAAACGCCAGCTCGGCGGCGGCGAGCGAAACCAGGATTGCGCCGATGAAGACGACGCCCTGCCAGTCGCTATTCGCGGCGGCCAGGATACCTACGAGGCTCACGACCATCCAGCGACGCTGCCAGCGCTGCGCAAAGCGCAAGTAGCCATACGTCGCGAGCAAACAGCTGAAGATGACGGGAACCTCGAACCCGGGCAGGTTGCCGAACGCGAGCGAGATCGGGAGGACGACGTACGCGAGCGCGCAGATCGCACCGGCCACGGGGCCCCACAGCGCGCGGCCGATCCCGTAAAGGAGGGGCGGCGTCGCGATGCTCAGGAGCACACCGGCGAGCCTCGGGACCCAGGTCCCCCGACCGAGGACCTCGGCGAACGCGGCGATCACCCAGAACATCCCCCACGGGTGATGGACGTAATACATCTCGGGGCCCGGCCGTTCGAGCGTGTAGTCCTTCACCGGCGCGAGGATGTGCCACTCGCGCATGTTCTCCGCGATGATGGCCCGCGTGGCGATCTGCGCGTCGTGTCCGCCGCCGATGCGGGCGAACAGTCCCCAGGTCACCGCGAGCGCGAACCAGACCGTCGCGACGATGGCGACGATCTGCGCTGCGCGCTCGATGCGGGAGTTCAATCGATCGACGCCCGTCATGTCAGAGTCACGTCCAATCGATGAACGGTGCGCGACGTGATATACAGCCGCCTCCAAAAGCAGGAGAAGGCGAACATGGCGACGCACTTGGTGACGGGAGGGGCGGGTTTCATTGGCTCATCGATTGCCGAGGCACTTCTCGCGAAGGGGGAGTCGGTTCGCATCATCGACGACTTCACCAGCGGTCGTCGCCAGAACCTGGAAACGATGCTGGGCCGCTTCGAGCTTATCGAGGGATCGATCGTAGATCCGGAGGCGGTCGCTCGCGCGATGCAGGGCGTCGATGTCGTCTTTCACGAAGCCGCGGTCCCCAGCGTTCAGCGCTCGGTCGTCGATCCGCAGGCGTCGATGCTCGCTGGCGTGCAAGGGACGACCGTGGTGCTCGACGTGGCACGCCGCACGGGCGTCCGCCGCGTCGTGTTCGCAGCCAGCTCCGCCGTGTACGGCAACTCGCCCACGTTGCCTCGGGTGGAGACGATTCCACCCGCGCCTCTGTCGCCTTACGCAGCCAGCAAAGCCGTCGGCGAGCAGCTGATGCGTATCTTTGCTCAGCTCTACGGAATCGAGACCGTGAGCCTTCGCTACTTCAACGTCTTCGGCCTGTCTCTTATACACATCTGACGCTGCCGACGATCTTACGCGTG
>CALKVG010000395.1 GCA_937998045.1 uncultured Myxococcales bacterium | reverse complement strand
CGCGATCGCGATCGCGGCGATCGTCGCCTTCTCGAGCAGGCGGCGGCGGTTGGCGAAGGCGAGCGGCGCCGCGACCACGAGCAGCCCCATGTGGTTGAACGCGAACATGTCGCGCAGCGTGCCAAGGCCGGCGTGCCATACGGCGGGACCCGACGCCGTCTTCGCGTAGAACGTATTGGGTACGAGCGACCCGTAATAGAGCCACCGGAAGGTGTGGCACGGAACGGTGACGGCCAGGACGCCGGCCGCGTAGAGCCAGGCGTACCGCGCCGTGGGCTCGCCCGGCGACCCGCGCGCGCGCGCCGCCGCCCAGCGTACGACGTCGACCGCGAGCGGGAGCGCGACGAGCACCGCCATCATGTGCAGCTCGGGGCGGGTCATGCAGGCGGCACCGAGCAAGAGGCCCGCGCCGCCGTACGCTCTCGCCGCGCCGCCGCGATCGGCGGGCGTGCAGATAGCACGCCGGCACTCTCTCCCTCCGAGTCGATCGCGCGCTGTCCACAGGACGAACGCGCCGGCGATCGGCAGCAGCGACGCCAGCGGCTGCTCCAGGCCCGCCTGCGCCCAGAGGACGAAGCTCGAGGACGTGGCCAGCCAGAAGGCGCCCCACAGGTGCGAGAGCGTCCGGTCCTGGCCGTGAATCCACGCGGTGAGCTTGCCCGTGTAGACGAGGCAGGCGATGCCGAGGATCGTCCCCAGCACCTCGCACACCTGGAAGAGATCCCAGCCGAGGGCCTCGAACGGAGCGACGACGAAGATCCAGAGGAAGTTGGTGAACCCCTCGACGCGCTCCCCGTGATTGAAGACGAGACCATTGCCGGTGACGAGGTTGTGCGCGTACCGGAAGGAGATGTACGCGTCGTCCTTGATGAACTCGAGGACGGCGAGGATCCCCATGACGAACGCAACCGCCGGGGCGAGCAGCGTCGCGCGGCGCAGGCGCTCGTCGCTCGCTGCGTCCTCGCCTCGCGCGTCTGCGGTCTCGGGGTCGCCCTCCGCGCGGCGCCGCGCGAAGATCCGTGCGGCCATTCCGCACGTCAGCGCGATCGCGAGAGCCCACGGCGCCCACGGACGCAAGGGGCGGAGCGCCATGCGCGTGCGGATCTCGCCGGGCGAGATCGCGCGCTCGGAACCGTCGCCGCCGCCGTCGACGAACTGGATCGACCCGATGAGGACGCGGTTGTCCGGCGACGGCGGATCGACGACCGTCAGCCGCTGGTTGTGCTGCCGATCGTAGAGCCCGACGTAGACGTTGTATTGCCCGAGCTTGTCGCTGCTGGACAGCGTCGTCTGTGCTTCGACGGTGACGTCCTGGTCGCTCCAGCGCGTCGAGGGCGTCTTCGGCGCCTGATCGAGACCGCGCCGCCCGCCGCCCTCCCGTTCCTCCTCGACGTGAATGAAGACCCATTCGTCCGTCGCCAGCGCGTGCTTGACGTGGAAGCGGAGCCGCACGGTCGCCTTCGAGCCGGCCGACACCTCGCGCGTGAGGCTCGCGCCGGTGAGCTCGACGTCCTCCGCGAACACGACCCGCCCCGCGGGGCGCGTGAGGAGCGCAGCGACCGCGCACGCGAGCGCCACGGCCAGGAGCACCCAAGGCCCTTTGCCCCGCCTCTTCGCCGGCGGCGGTGCGGCGGCAGGCGGCGCCTCGGGCGAACTGCCGGACGCCGACGGCGCGGGCGTCGCCGCTGCGCTGCTCTTCTTGCCCTTCTTGTTCCTGGACACGGCTGCGCAAAGCTACTCTGAGCCGGGGCCACCAAGCGAGGGCGAGAAGCTCACTTCGCGAAGAGCGCCTCCCCTTGCAGTCCGCCGGTGCTCGCGCGCATCTTGGCGAAGATCTCTTCGGCGCGTCTCGCGAGCAGCCTCGCCTCGGCGACGATTTCGGGGTTCGTCGCGTGCTCGGGCGTCTGCCGGAGAAGCTCGGCGTATGCGCGGCTGCTGCGCGCGAGCTCGACCTCGTTGCCGATCTCCTCGAAAATGGCGATCGACTTCTTCAGGTGGTCGGCGGCCTCGCGGTGGCCGTCGCCTCCGGCCGCGGCGGCGGCGGCGACCTCCCCCAGCGAACGCAGCGCCACGCCGAGCTGCACCTTGCTGTCGGTCTCGGCGAAGAGCTCGACCGCCCGTTGCGTGCACTCGCGCGCGCGCGTGTACTCGCGCTGCGCGAGGTACGCCTTGCCCAGACCACGCACGGCCTCGGCGAGGCCGAGGCGATCCCCGAGCTCGTCGGCGAGGTCCTCCGCCTGCTTGAGCATCGCGACCGCCTTGGCGGAGTCCCCCAGGCGGTTGTGCGTCTCGCCGAGGTTGGTCAATAGGAGCGCGATGCGATTGCGATCGCCGGTCTCCTTGGCGACGTCGTAGGCCTCCCGGAAGAGCGTCAGCGCCTTCGCGTCGTCGCGCATGTCCTGGGCGACCGTCCCGAGGTTGTTCAGCGTGATGGCGACGCCCACGAGATCGCCGATGTCGCGCCGGATGCGGAGCGCCTGCTCGAAGGCCTCCAGCGCGCCCTTGAAGTTGCCCGAGTCCTGGTGGACGAGACCCAGGTTGTTCAGGCTGAGGGCGATGCTCCGGCGGTCGCCGATCTTTCGCCTCATCGCCAGGCTGCGCAGCGTGTACTCGAGCGCGAGCGGGTACTCCCCCTTGAGCCAGTGCAGCTTCCCGATGTCGTCGAGGGTGCTCGCGATCCCGCGATCGTCCTGCGCCTGCCCGAAGAGCTCGAGCGCGGCGGACAGGTGGCGGGAGGCCTCTTCCAGGCGGCCGGTCTCGCGGTAGAGGCGGCCGATGCGCGAGTGCGCGGCGCCCCCCTTGCTGCGCAGGTCCAGGCGCCACGCCCGGGTCAGCATCTCCACGAACGCGCGGTAGGCGTCGTCGTTGCGGCCGAGGGACTGGAGCACGTCGCCGTGGTGGTGCAGCGCCTTGAGACGCAGGTCCTCGTCGGGGTAGTCGCAAGCGTCGAAGAGTGCGAGGCCCTTCGCGTAGAGCTCGACGGCCCTCGTGTTGGCGTAGCGGTGGCGCGCCACGTCCCCGCCGTGAACGTACGCCCCGGCCGCCAGCGACGTGGCGCCGGCCTTCTCCCAGTGGCGCGCCAGCATCTCGAGGTACTCCTCGCTCGCATCGATGTTGTCGCGGAACGAGAGCCACTGCGCGACGGCGCGGTGGTAGCCCCGGGCGGCCTCCGCGGCGGTGAGGCGAACGAGCGCCTCGCGCTCGAGGTTGTGCTTGAAGACGTACTCCTCGTCGCCGGCGAAGGTGCTGTCCGGCAGGCGCAGGACGTAGTCGCGCTCCACGAGCTCCGTGAGCAGCCCGCGAACGACCGTCGCGTCCTCCCCGTCCCCGCCCTCCCAGATCTCGGGCGGCGGCTCGCTTTGCCTTCGAATGGCCACGAGCGCACCGAGCCAGAAGACGCCGCCCATCGACGCCGCGCGCTCGAGCAAACCACGCTCCTCGGGCGACAGGGCGGCGATCCGCGCCTGTACGGCGTCGTGCACGGTGAGGGGCACCTTGACCTGATCGAGCTTGTCGACGTGGACGTGCCAGCGTTCGTCCTCGAAGTCGTCGGCCACCTCGAGGACGCCGGCGTCGAGATAGAGGCGCACGATCTGCTCGAGGAGCGCGGGGTTGCCTCCGGCGAGGGTCACGGCCTCGTCCACGAGCTCCTCGACCTCCGGCGCGTCGCCGCAGGGCGACAGCAGGTCCTGCATCACGGCGGCGGAGTCGACTTCGCCGAGGGGGCCCAGCTCGACGAGGGCGTGCCGATCGCCCCCGAGGCGGCGCCACTTCTCGCGACGCGCGACGAGCTCGGGCCGCCCGACGCACACGACGAGTACCGGCCCGCGCAGGCTCTCGAGGAGGTAGGCGAGCAGATCGAGCGAGTCGTCGTGCGCCCAGTGCAGGTCGTCGAAGACGAGGACCAGCGGCTCGTCGCTCTTGCCTGCGTCGGCCTCGAGGAAGCTCCTGACGACGACGTGACGGTTGGAGAGGAGGTGCTGCGGGTCGCTCTCCAGCGCTCGGACGATGGGCGACTCCTGGAACTTCAGATCGAGCAGCTGGCCGAGAAAGTAGAGGACGTCCCCCACCTTCCGATCGTCGAGCACACCCGCGACCTGCGGGCGTACCTGCGCCTTCGCCGCCTCGGAGTCCATTCCCTCGACGATGCCGAAGCGGGCGCGCAGCACGCGCGCGAAGACTTCGTAGGCCGACCCCCCCGCTCGCGCGGTCCCCCGGAGCACGCGCGGCGCCTGGCCGGCCTCGCGCATGCGCACCAGAAAGTCGCGGACGAGGCGCGTCTTGCCGACGCCCGTCGCGCCCACCAGCGAGACTGCGCGCACATCCTTCTGCTCGCGCGACGCGCCGTACGCGCGCTCGAGGACGCGCATCTCCGCGGCGCGGCCGACGAGAACGGCGCGACGCTCGGTCACTGCTTTGCCGCCCGACGGAAAAAGGCTGTCGCTGGACACCGGCCGGGTAAGAATACCGCACACGCTCCCAAAGTCGCCAAGGACGCGCCGGGAGGACCCCTCCGGTGCATCCCGAAGGCACCGGGGAGCGGGGATCTCCGGGCCACAAACTTGGCCGTCTCGATGCCAGCGTGCTTCCTGATGGGCATCGTGCGCATCGCCTCAGTCGCCTCGGTGGCCCTCTCGACGGCTCTCGCGCTCTCGACGGGAGCCGTCCCCGGGGCGGCGCCCAAGCACCGCACCGTGGCGCGCGCCGGCTCGCTGGGGCCAGCGGCGCTCCGCTTCGGGCGAAGCATCGGTTCTCCCACCGAGGGCCATCTGCTCGGCGGCGCGCACATCGAGGAGACGAGCTACCTGCGCGTGGTTCCGGCCTACGAAGGCTCGGGCGCGCGGTGGGGACTGGAGCCGCTCGTGCAGCTGATCGACCGCGCCGCGCGCCAGGTCCGGCGCCAGTTCCCCGAGGCGATCACGTCGGTGGGAGATCTGTCCAACGAAGGCGGAGGCGAGATCGAGCGGCATCGCTCGCACGAGAGCGGCCGGGACGCGGACCTCGCGTTCTTCGTCCGCAGCGCGTCCGGGCAGCAGCTCACGGCGCCGCATTTCGTCCCCTTCCGCGGCGACGGCACCGCCCTCGGATGGCCGGGGGCGCGGTTCGACGACGCGAAGAACTGGACCCTGGTCGCGGCGCTGGTGGGCAATCCGGAGGCGCACGTGACCCACATCTTCGTCGCCGCCCCGCTTCGCGCACGTCTGCTCGCGTACGCCGAGCGCGTGGGCGCCCCGGCGAGCCTGCGCATCCGCGCCGCGGAGCTGCTGCAGCAGCCGCGAGGGGCCCTGCCCCACGACGATCACTTCCACGTTCGCATCGGGTGTCCCGCCGGGATGAGCGGCTGCGTCGAGAACCCCGCGTCGCGTGCGCGTCGCGGACCCGAGCTCGCGGCGCATTCTCGACCCGGCGAGGGCTCCAGCGCGTCGTTTGGACGCAACAGGCGACTCGGTCGATCGGCAGGACTCGTCACGCCTCCGCCCACGCGGACGCCCGAGACGCCGGCTCCGCCGCCGGTGCGCGAGGACGAGCCGCGCCCCGACGAGCCGGGCCGGCGGCCGGATGCGCCGCCCGCTTCGATGCCGGCACCGGTCGACGACGTCGACGGGTGATTGAAGGAACGGTCGACCTTCATTACCGTCTCGGGCCCATGGACAAGGTTTTTCCCTCGGCGCTCGACGCGGTGCGCGATATCCCCGACGGCGCCACGGTTCTGGCCGGCGGCTTCGGGCTCTGCGGGATCCCCGAGGCGTGCATCCACGCGTTGCGCGAGCTAGGCACGAAGAACCTAATCGTCGTCTCGAACAACTGCGGCGTCGACGACTTCGGGCTCGGCATCCTGCTGCGCGCGAAACAAATCGCGAAGATGATCTCCAGCTACGTGGGCGAGAACAAGGAATTCGAGCGCCAGTACCTGTCCGGAGAGCTGGAGGTCGAGCTCACGCCGCAGGGCACCCTGGCGGAGAGGCTGCGCGCCGGCGGCGCAGGCATTCCGGCGTTCTACACGCCGACCGGAGCGGGCACGGCGATCAGCGACGGCGGACTCCCGCTGCGCTACGCCGCCGACGGATCGGTCGCGAAGCTCTCGCCGAAGAAGGAGATGCGCGAGTTCGGCGGGCGCAGCTTCGTGCTCGAGCACGCCATCACCGGCGACTTCGCGCTGGTCAAGGCGTGGAAAGGCGACCGCTTCGGCAACCTCGTCTACCGGCACACCGCGATGAACTTCAACCCGATGATGGCCACCGCGGGGCGGGTGACGATCGCCGAGGTGGAGGAGCTGGTCGAGGTCGGCAGCCTCGATCCCGATCGCGTTCACACGCCGGGCATCTACGTACATCGCGTCGTGCACGGAAAGAGCTACGAAAAGCGGATCGAGCGCCGCACGACAAGGAAGGGATGATGGCCCTCACGAGAGATCAGATCGCCCAGCGGGCCGCGCAGGAGCTCCGCGACGGCTACTACGTCAACCTCGGCATCGGCATGCCGACGCTTTGCAGCAACTACATCCCCCCGGGTGTGGAGGTCGTACTGCAGAGCGAGAACGGGCTGCTCGGCATCGGGCCTTACCCGCGCGACTCGGAGATCGACGCCGATCTCATCAACGCCGGCAAGGAGACGGTCACGATGCTCCCGGGCAGCGCGATCTTCTCGAGCGCGGAGAGCTTCGCGATGATCCGCGGAGGGCACATCGATCTCGCGATCCTCGGCGCGATGCAGGTGAGCGAGAAGGGCGACCTCTCGAACTGGCTGATCCCCGGCAAGATGGTCAAGGGGATGGGTGGCGCGATGGACCTCGTGGCCAGCGCCAAGCGGGTCGTCGTCATCATGGAGCACGCAGCCAAGGACGGGAGCCCGAAGGTGCTCGGCGAGTGCAGCTTGCCGCTCACGGGCAAGCGGGTCGTTCACCGCATCATCACCGACCTCGCCGTGATGGACGTGACTCCGGAGGGGCTCGTCCTGCACGAAGTCGCCCCGGGCGTCAGCGCGCGAGAGGTTCAGGAGAAGACCGAGCCGACGCTGCGCGTCTCCACCGAGCTCCGGTCGATTCAGGTGTAAACCGTGCCGTGGCCCGAAAAGAAATCCCCGGAGCTCGACGCGACCGAGAAGAAGACCCTCGGCAAGGGGGTATTCCGTAAGTGCGACGGCTGCGGCGAGACGCTCGCGTCCGACAAGCTGGCCGAGAGCTTCGAGGTCTGTCCTCTCTGCGGCCAGCACCACAAGCTCCCCACCGCGGGGTGGCGGCAGCTCTTGCTCGACGAGGGCGCGCTCGAAGAATGGGACACGCACCTGCAGCCGGCGGATCCGCTCGATTTCGTCGACGGCAAGACGTACCCGGAGCGCGTCGCCGCCGCCCAGAAATCGGGTCGTTCGAAGGAAGCCATCGAGATCGGCCATGGCTCGATCGAGGGCTGCGCGATCGGCTGGGGAGCGTTCCACTTCGCGTTCATGGGCGGCTCGATGGGGTCGGTCGTGGGCGAGAAGATCGCGCGACTCTTCGAACGGTCGCGCTCGGAGCGGTTGCCCGTGGTGCTGCTGCAGGCGAGCGGCGGTGCGCGCATGCAAGAGGGGATTCTGAGCCTCATGCAGATGGCCAAGACGGTGGCCGCCCTCGAGCGTTTGAAGGACGCGGGGCTGCCGTTCGTCAGCGTGCTGCTGCACCCGACGACGGGCGGCGTCGCGGCGAGCTTCGCGTTGCTCGGCGACGTGAACCTGGCCGAGCCCGGCGCGCTCATCGGCTTCGCCGGACCGCGCGTCATCGAGCAGACGATCCGGCAAAAGCTCCCGGCGGGCTTTCAGCGGAGCGAATTCCTGCTCGCGCACGGGATGATCGACCGCATCGTGAGCCGCCTGGAGATGAAGCGCGAGATCGCGACGGTCCTGCGTCATCTGGCGGGCCCCCGCGTGACCCGGATCGCCCGCGACGAGAAGGCGAACGGGCACGGCACGATCTGATGCGCACGTCTCCCGAGCCCGGCCCGGGCTGCGGGCGCA
>CALKVG010000394.1 GCA_937998045.1 uncultured Myxococcales bacterium | reverse complement strand
ATTTCTGCCTGTCTCGTGGGCTCGGAGATGTGTATAAGAGACAGGTCGAGGCGGCAGCGCGCACATCCGCGTGCATCCCACCCGCCTGCAGGTCACGCACCTCGTTCGCGGACAGCGTGCCAGGGCCGGTAAAGGGGGCTTCGTCGAGCTCCCAGGAGGGTCGAAAGCTTGCCGCGAGGCGCTCGGCTTCCTCCGGCGTGAGCAGCGCTTTGGCGAAGGGGGGGGCCGGGGCCTTCGCCGCCGGATCGGCAGGTGGGCTCATAAATCTGCCGGAAGGGTATCACCGCGATGCCGCCGGAACAACGCGCGGCCCGCGCCGCACCCCTGTCCAAACTGTCCAAACGCCCGAAGCGTTCTTCTACTGGCCGAATTCTTCACGCAGCGCGTCGTCCCACTCGTCGGCGACCTTTCCAACCGTCTCGAGCAGGTCTTCGAACTCCTCGTAGTCCAGCCCCGAGAGCCGCCGCAGAGCTCGCACGACCACCTCGTCCCGGTGGGAGTCGATGGCGAACGCGGCGTCCGACGTCGTGAGGAAGGAGAGCTCGAGGAGGCGCTTGTAGAATGTCTCCCGCCCCGTGTGCGGCACGGTCATCACGGGCGCAACGAAGAGCAGCACTCCGTGGTCTTCGAGGACGTTGATGCCGACGCTCGCGGATCCCTTGCGCACGAGGGTGTAGCCGCCCGAATCGAGGGGTTCGAGCTTGGCGCCCGCCCGCTCGCCGAAGCGCGCGAGGTACGCGTCGATCATCGAACGCGCGTCGGCGAAGGTTTGGCCGCTCGCGCGGTCCGCGTATATGGGTTGAATCGTCACCTGGGACTCGGGCACGTGGCGTTCCTCCCGCGCAAGCAGGATACCCTTGGTCCCCGCGTCCGGGGAGTGCTGCTGCTTCTCGCCGTGGCGACGGCGGGCTGCTCCCACGCCCCGCGGACGGGCGACGCCGGCCCCGCGGGTGCCTCGGAGCCCCCGGAAGCCGCTGCGGCACGTTCCCTCCTCGCTCCCGACGCGGCGCTCCCCGACGTCGCCGAGGTCCGCGCGCTCGCCGACTCTCTCCGCGGGCGCGCCGAGCGCGAGGGCGCCGGAGCGCGCGCGATCGAGCTCAGGGCCGCCGCCGGCGGGCTCCTCGAGCGCGCCTGGCGCGTCGAGGGCCGCGAGCGCGACGGCCGCGAAGCGCTCGCGCGCTACCGCGAAGCCGCCGCCGGGACGCGCGATCCGGGCGCGTGCGACGCGGCCATCGCCGGGGCGCGTCTGGCCGGCGACCTCGCCGGGGACGCGGAAGTCACCTACACGGAGCTCTATCGCGCCAGGCGCCGCTTCGCCGCCCCGGGGGGCCCCTGCGAGCGCCGGCTCGACGACTCGCTCGCCCTCCTCACGGCGTTCCGTCCGCCGCGTCGTGTCCTCGAGGCCATCGACGAGGGGCTCGTCGGCGAAGGACTGGTTCCGCCCGGGCCCTCGGCGCAGTCGGACGTGAACGCGTCCGCCCGCCCCCCGCACATCGCTCGAATCGAGGCCTGGCCGAGCCCCGACGCTGCCCGCCTCGTCATCGTCCTCGACCGCCCGGCGGCGCATCGCGTCGGCGAGGACACGGCGCCAGGCACCGGCCTCCTGCGAACGTTCGTCGAGCTGGACGGCGTCGACCTCGGCGACGCGCCGCGAGAGATTGCCGGCGGCGGCGTCGTCACGCGCGTCCGCGCCGATCCGACGAGCACGGGCTCTCGGGTCGTGCTCGACCTCGATGGCCGGGCGTGGCGGCGCGTCTTTCTCCTCCAGGACCCCTATCGCATCGTCGTCGACATCGCGCGCCATCCGCCCGGGGTTCAAGGGCGCAGCTCGCGGCAGGTGGCGCGCGTCGTCCTCGATCCCGGTCACGGCGGCCGCGACGTGGGTGCCCTCGGCGCGAGCGGCATCCGCGAGAAAGACGTGACGCTCGACGTCGCGCACCGCGTCGCCCCGATCCTCGCCGCGCAGGGCATCCAGGTCGTCCTCACGCGCGACGACGACAACTTCGTCTCGCTCGAGGAGCGCACGGCGCGCGCCAACGCGTTCGCCGCCGATCTGTTCGTGTCGATTCACTGCAACGCCAGCGAGAGCCGCGCGCCGCGCGGCATCGAGACGTACGTCCTCGACACGACGCGCGACGAGATCGCGGCGCGCGTCGCCGCGCGCGAGAACGCAACGACGCAAGCGGCGACCGCGGAGGTGGCCTCGATCCTCGGGGGGATGCGCATGGCGGACGAGGCCGCGCGATCCTCGCGCTTCGCGCGCCTCCTGCAGCGCGCCGCCGTCGCCTCCCTCCGGATGCGGTACCGCGACGTCGTCGACGGCGGCGTGCACACCGCCGGCTTCTACGTCCTCGTCGGCGCGAGGATGCCCAGCGTGCTCTTCGAGGCGAGCTACCTGTCCAACGCGAGCGACGAGGAACGGCTCGCGACCGACGAGGGGAGACAGGCCTTCGCGGACGCCATCGTCAACGCCGTGAGGGCGTACCGCGAAGGACGGTGAAGGGTCGCAACGCTCGCCCGCGACCCGGACCTCGACCCCTCCGCTCGAGATCTACGCCAGCAGCGCCTCCAGCGTCTCGCGGAGCCCGTGCGGATCCCCCAGCGGCACGACGCGCACGTGGCTCGTCGCCTCGTTCTCGGGGAGCCTCGCTGCGATCGACGGAAGGTCGAGCGGCGAAGCGTCGCCGACGAAGAGCACGTCCGGGAGCTGCGTGGCCACGGCGAGCAGGCCGTCGACGACGTGGGCGCAGATCGCGATTTCGAACCGCCGCGACAGCGAGCGGCGGACGGCGGCGAGCGTCTCGACGTCGGGGTCCACCACGACGGCGTGGAGGCGGATCTGGCGCAGGCCGTCGGGGACGGCCATCTCGTAGGCGCGCAGAAAGTCGACGACGTCGAGCGGGCGGAAACGCAGGTGACGCCCGCTCGTACGCTGGAACGGGATCTTCCCCTTGTTCACCCAGTTGTGAATCGTCTTCAGATCGACGCCGCAGAAGCGCGCGACCTGCACCGCCGAGAGCTGACGGGAGCGCGCGCGGGTCGGCGCCCGCGCGCTCATCGCGGTGGGTCTTCGGGCAGGAAGCGATCGCCGCGGCGGACGTAGCGAGACTTCCCCGGAGACCGCGGCTCGCGCACCTCGTGCTCGGGGTCGCCGGGGAGGACGAGCGCGACGGTCTCGCCCCGGGCGTCGCGATGGGGGACCAGCCGCGGGCAGATGGCCTCGACGCAAGAAGAGGACGCGATGCGCACGGCGTCGCGCGCATCGACCGCCTTCGCGAGGACCTCCAGCGTGCGATGCGTCGGCGGCGCGAGCTGGAGCGCGCCCTCGCCGAAGCGCCGGAGCACCTCTCCCGGGCTCGCCCAGAAGCTCGCCGTCGTCTCGTGGTCGTCGTGCGCGCCCGTCAGCGCGCCGTCGGCGACGAAGAGGAAGAAGCGCGCGTCGAACCGGCGCGACTCCGCCACCGGCGTGATCCAGCGCGCGAACGGATGCATCGAGGCGAGATCGAGGCGCGCCCCGCGCGCGTCCAGGAGCTCTCCGAGGGTCGCTCGCCCCCGGGCGAGCCGATCGCGCCAGTCGAGCCGCTCCGCGTGCGCGAGGGTGGCGCCGGCGATCGGAAGGATCGCGGCCTCCTCGAGCGCCTCGCGGCACGCGGCGACCGCAAGACCGCGCAGCAGCGCGTCGCCGTCCGCGATGGGGGCCGCCGGTGTCCGGGGCGCCGTCGCGCGCCGCGCCCACGTGGGGTCGAGGTCGCTGGCGTCGAGCTTTCCTCCGGGAAACACCACGGCGCCGCCGAGGAACCCCGACTTGCCGCGCTCGACGAAGAACACCTCGATCCCCCCGGCCGCGACGTCGCGCACGACGACCAGCGTCGCCGCATCGCGCGCCGGCACGGCGTCACGGGTCGGATCCAGATCGAGCATCTGCGCGGCCGCCGATCACCGCTCGCGCGCCGTCGCGGTCCGCCGACCGCGCACCAAGGGCTCCATCCGCTTCTGCGCGGCCGCGTCGTCCACCAGCCACCACGCGTCGTGCTCCGGGGAGGCCCCGGCGCACTCGAGCGCGAGCGCCATCGCGCGCTCGGCGTCGATCGCATCCGTCCCGCGCCCCGGGAGCTCGACCACCGCGCGTCGCACGCGCATCCCCTCGAGGGAACGCGCGATGCGCACGACCGCCTCGCGGAACGCGCCGTCGCCGAAGGCGCTGCGGGCGCCCAGGCCGAGCACGAGGACCTTCTCGAAGGGGACGTGCGGCTTGCCCGGCAAAAGGAGCGCCTCGCCCCGGTCTCCGGTCACGAAACCCGACTTGAGCAGCGCGCTCAGCCTGCCGCCCAGCCGCCAGTCGAGCAGCCCGGCGAAGCCGCGCACCGGTCGCTCGTCGCTCCAGATCGCGCAGGCGCAGACCTCGGCGCTCGCCTCGTCGAGGCGTCGCGCGTTGGCCGACAGGAAGCGCACGTCCATTCAGGCTGGCTCCTCGTCCTTGCGGCCGAGCGCGTCGGCGATGCGGTTGAGGACGCCGTTGACGAACGCGCTCGAGTCGTCGGTGCCGAACGCCTTCGCCAGCTCGACCGCTTCGTCGAGGATCACGGCCCGCGGCACGTCGAGACGCTTGAGCAGCTCCCAGGTGCCCAGGCGCAAGACGTTGCGGTCGACGCGCGCCATCCGCTCGATCCGCCAGTGGGTCGAGGCCTCCGCGATGTGCTTGTCGAGCAAGTCGCGGTCTTCGCCCACGCCGTGCACCGCCTGGTCGGCGTAGGCGCGCCCCTCGGGGTCGGCGTCGGCAGCGAAGCTCCGCCAGAAGAGCTCGACCGCCTCGTCCGCGCTCGCGGCGGAGGCCTCCATCTGGAAGAGCATCTGAAGCGCGGCCTCGCGGCCGGAGTGGCGTGCGCCCATGGTCTACTTCGCGCCCAGAGAGAGTGACCTCAGAATCCGGCGTCGTCCAGGGCGCGCGAGAGCGAGACCATTTCGATCGCGCTGATCGCAGCGTCCCAGCCCTTGTTGCCCGACTTGGTCCCGGCGCGCTCGACCGCTTGCTCGATCGTCTCGGTCGTCAGGACGCCGAACGCGATCGGCACGCTGCTGCTCGCGGCGGCGGTGGCCACGCCGCCGGCGGCCTCCCCCGCGACGTAGTCGAAGTGCGGCGTCGCCCCGCGGATCACCGCGCCGAGCGCGATGATGGCGTCCACCTTCTTGGACGCGGCCAGCCGCCGCACGACGACCGGCAGCTCCCACGCGCCGGGCACGCGCACGATGGTGATCGACTGGGCCGTCGCCCCGTGCCGGACCAGGGCGTCGACCGCCCCCTCGACGAGGCGGTCCACCACGAAGTGGTTAAACCGGCTCGCGACGATGGCAAAGCGCGCCCCGTTGGGGATGACGAGGTTTCCTTCGATGACTCGCGTCGTCATGATGGCTCCCGTCCGGCGTCAGCCGGACCCGCTCGAATTCCCCCCGCTCGCATCCATCGAATGCAGGGGCAGCCGCTCCACGACGTCGAGCCCGAAGCCGTGGATACCGGCAATCTTACGCGGGTTGTTCGTCAACAGCCGAATCTCGTGCAGTCCCAGGTCGACGAGGACCTGCGCGCCCAGGCCGAATTCGCGGAGCGGCGGCTCGTTCGGCCCGCTCGGCGGCGGAATGCTCTCCTCGTGGGTGGTGCGCCATTGTTCGAGCTCGCGCCGGACGTCGCCACGGGGTGCGATGTACACGAGCGCTCCTCGGCCGGCGGCTTCGATCTGCAGGATGGCCTCGCGCAGGTGCTGGCCGCCGTCGCGCGGGGTCGCCGCGAACGTGTCGGCCACGATGGACCCGGTGTGCACCCGGCAGAGCGGCGGCGGCCCGGTCGTGAGGTCGCCCTTCACGAGCGCGAGGAACTGCCGTTCGTCGATGGTCGTCCCGTAGACGACGGCGCGCCACTCGGTCCCGGTCTGATCGAGGACGAGGGTCGACTCGCTCAGGCGGCGCACGAGCCGCTCGGTGAAGAGGCGGTACCCGATGAGGTCCGCGATGCTGAGGATCCGCAGGTTGTGCCGCTCGGCGAAGCGCTCGAGATCGGGCATCCGCGCCATCGTCCCGTCGTCCTTCATGATCTCGCAGATGACGCCCGCCGGGGTGAGGTCGGCGAGGCGCGCGAGGTCGACCGAGCCCTCGGTCTGGCCGGTGCGTACGAGGACGCCTCCCTTGCGCGCGCGAAGCGGGAAGACGTGTCCCGGCGTGACGATCTCGTCGGGGCGCGTGCTCGGGTTGGCCGCGAGGCGGATCGTGTGCGCGCGGTCGGCGGCGCTGATGCCCGTCGTGACGCCCTGGCGCGCCTCGATGCTCACGGTGAACGCGGTGCCGAGGGGAGGACCGACGCGGCCGGGCGACGTCATCATCGACAGCTTGAGGTGATCGACCTGCTCCTCGACGAGGGTCAGGCAGATGAGCCCCCGCCCGTGGGTCGCCATGAAGTTGATGGCCTCCGGCGTCACGAACTGGGCGGCCATCGTGAGGTCGCCTTCGTTCTCGCGATCCTCGTCGTCGACGAGGATGACCATCTTGCCGGCGCGGATGTCGGCGATGGCGCCGGCGATGCGTTCGGTGAGCTTGGGGTCGATGGTGTGCACGGGGTCCAGGCGCTCGGCTAGCCGGAGCTCCCGGCGACGATTCGTGCAACGTAGCGCGCGATCAAGTCGACCTCCAGATTCACGCGTGCCCCGAGCGCGAGGGCGCCGAGGTTCGTGCTCTCCTGGGTGAGGGGAATGACCGCGACGTCGAAGGACGCGCCGCCGCCGCCCCCCCCGGACGTTTGCGTTTCGCTTTGCGTTTCGCGCACGGCGTTGACGGTCATGCTCACGCCGTTGATGGCGATCGACCCCTTCTCGGCGACGAACCGCGCGAGGTCCTTGGGCAGGGCGAACGACATGTGGAGCGCCTCGCCCACCGGGCGCCTCGCCTCGAGAGCCCCGACGCCGTCGATGTGCCCCGTGACGAGGTGGCCCCCCAGGCGGTCGCCGGCGCGAACGGCGCGCTCGAGGTTGAGCGCGGTCCCGAGGGTGAGCTCGCCGAGCGTCGTCCGCGAGAGCGTCTCGGCCGTTGCATCGACCTCGAACCCGTCGGGCAAGATGGCCGCTACCGAGAGGCAAGGGCCGTCGATCGCGATCGACTCGCCCATGGCCAGCGGCTCGCCTGGCAGGCGCCCGCGGACGCTCAGGCGCGCCCCCGGGCCGCGCGCGGTGCGGGCTGCGAGAACTCCGGTGGCCTCGATGAGCCCAGTAAACATGGCTCCGGTGTAGTGACGCGTAGCGCGGGCGTCCAGCGTGACAGCGTGGCGTCCTTGCTATCTGCGGACATCGGGTTGCTTCTGGGGACGCCCCGCACGACACTTGTTTTCGTGCTGCCGTTGCGCGCGCGCTTCCTTCTGGTCGGCCTCGGGGCCTTCGGGCCCGTCGCCTGTGGGCCCAGCTTCCAGGCCGTGTACGAGTGCGACGTGCGCTTCGAGCACTGTTACGCGCTCGATCAGGGGAACGGGTCGGTCGAGCTGAAGAAGCAGTGCTGGCGAGACTGGCTTCACGGCTACACGTACGGACAATCGGGCGACCGCGTCGAGTATGCGGCCGCCCGCTTCAGCGAGCTTTCGCTCGACACGACGTTGCCGAGCGTCGAGGTGCGCGAGGCTCGCCCGGCCCGGCGGGCGGCGGCCCCCGTCCCGACGAGCGCCTTCGCGCCGCCTCCCAACCTCGCCGAGCGCCCGGCCGCCGACGCGTCCGCGCCGGTGAGCAAGGCAAGCGACGACGCCGTCCGCGAGGTCGTCACCCGCGCGCCCGGCTCCGAGTGCGCGGAGACCTGCGCGGGCGACTGGAAGTCGTGCCACGACGCTTGCCGAGGGCTCGCCTGCGACGAATGCGACAAGCAGTACCGCGCGTGCGTACCCGGGTGTTTCCGCGAGGAACAGCCGCGGAAGGCTCCCGCGGCGCCGAAGGCGCGGACGGAGTCGCGGGCGATGCATTGACCGCGGGGGGGGGTACGGCAGGGCTGCTTGTCTGTCCGCTCCGGCCCTGTCGCGCACCGGAGGTATACTTCCGACCGTGCAGCCCGCACGCAAGCTCGCCACCTACGAGGACCTGCTCGCCCATCCCGAGGACGTCCGCGCGGAGATTCTCGGGGGTGTAGTCGTGGTGCCGCCCGCGCCGCTGCCGCGTCACTCTCGCGCGCAGAGGGCCCTGGGCAGTTTCGTCGGGCGGTCCTTCGACGACGAAGACGGGCGCGGTGGCCCAGGCGGGTGGTGGATCTTCGTCGAGGTCGACGTTCGCTTGTCGCGTCACGACGTCGTGCGCCCGGACCTGGCTGGATGGAAGCGCGAGCGGTTGCCGTCGCCGTGGGACCAGCGTCCGATCGACGTCGTGCCCGACTGGATTGCCGAGATCGTCTCGCCGTCCAACGCCGCGCAGGACCGGGTAGACAAGCGGGCGCTCTACGCACGCTCCGGGGTGGCCTTCTACTGGATCGTGGACCCTGGGGCGCGGACGCTCGAAGCGATGCGTCTCGACGCGGCCTCCGGCGCGTGGGTCGAGCTCGGGGCCTACGGAGACAGCTCGATCGCGCGAATCGCGCCCTTCGAAGCCATCGACCTCGAGGTGGGGCGGCTCTTCCCGCCGAAAGAGAGCGAGACGGCGGAGCCTTCCGGCGGCTGACCTCCGAGCCGCCTCCCCGGCGAGCGGGGCGAGGAAGCGTGTGGCAGGGCCTGGAAGGGCGGACGTGGGCGCTTCGCGCACACGCGCTTGCATGCAAAGTTGCAGGGCAAAGTGTTGATTGCGCGTGCGGCCCGCCTGAGGTCGTATGACGGGCACGCAGATGGAAGCGGTACGTTGTTCCTGCGGGTCGGCGCATCCTCTAAGCGCGTTCGCCTCGTTGGGGCGCCAGTACGGACCTCGTGGCGAGTACGCCGACCTGGCGAATTGCCCATCGTGCGGGTCGACAGTCTGCGTCGGCTTCGGACGTCGAGGGACGGATGCCTCCGCCGGCAAGTCCGGCGCGTGGCCGCGGGCGAAGCTCGCCTCGTTGCCGAGCGTGCCGCCCGCATAGGCAACCGCGGCCGGCGGCGGTCGCGTGCTCCACGCCCGAAGACGCCGTCTATTCCGACGGAAATGAGACCACCGGGATCCAACTCTCTCCGGGCGTGTCCGGAAAGCAGACCCCTGCGACGACTTGATTCGCGGTCGCAGCCGGTACCCCGGAATACCAGCTCGGGTTCACCGCCATGCAGCCGCCTGCCGTCGATTCCAGGGCCCACCCGAGGTCCTGTTCGTCGTTGGAGGCGACAAACCAGCCGCCGTCCGCCGGTCGAGCCGACAACCAGATCGCTCCGGGGTCTGGCGAGGTGTTCATCGCCTGAAAGGAGGCATCGAGGTAAAGGCCGTGATTGGTGATCTGCCTGCCCTCGGTGAGAGTGAATACCTGCGTATCGTCTTTGCGGTTGCACGGGACAACGAGCAACCCTGCACCGGCGACGATGCCGTCGGAGCCCACCGCCAGGCACTCGGCAGTCTGGCCGCTCGCAGCGCTCATGAGTTGGACCGAAAAGCCAAAAGGCCACCACTGCTGATTGTGATCGCTCTCGACGCACTGCCCCAGGATCATCATGGGGACCAGGCGACCCGGCTCGAGGCAGAGCGAGGTCGCCTGGCTGGGGCTGAGGGCACCCGTCCTTCCCAGGGTCCACTTCTGGGTGGCGCTTCCATGAGTGAATGTAGTCGTGCGCATGGATGTCCCTGGAGGCGCGCGCCACTGGAGCGCGCCCTGAAGCGAGCGTTGAAGTTCGAGACCGCGCACCGTGTGCACCGCGTATGCCCGGCAAGGCGGTGGCCCATTCGCCCGCGTATCGCGGGGATTTGGTCGTTGCGGCCGATGCACAGTGCGATTGGAGTTTCGTGACAGGTGTTGCGCCTGTTGCGTAACCGAGAGACGCGCCTTCGACGCGAGCATCGTGACTTGTCAGCGGCGTGGCACGCTCAAGCGCTCCCCGAGCCGGATTCGAGGGCTGGTGATCGCCGGCGTGAGTCTACGGTCCGGGATGGGAAGCTCGCGGACCCGAGTCGAGAGCCCGCGGCTCGCCGCTCACGGACTGCGGATCTCGGTCGAGGGCTTACGAAACGCGCGTCGAACCCAAGGGATCGCGGGTGACGCCCTCCGGGTCGCGATCGGAAGCGCACGAGACGGGCTGGGTAGCTTCCGAACCGGGATCTGAAACCAACAACCCGCGTTCCGGACGCTGCGCGTGGCGATCGTTAGGGCAGGTGCGGAGACCAGGAACTCGCCAAGGCAGGCTGGTGGCCGACGGCGCGCGGCGAGTATCTCGCGAACGCCGGTCCGTTGCCGACGAGCCGCGACACGTAGAGGAAATCGCGCGGCATGTACGCCTCGAAACGCGACTCGTCTGGGACAAGGCGCACGCCGTAGCCGACGAACGGCGATCGGTAGCGGAGAAGACGCGGTCCCGAGCCCGCGAACGGTGACCCGGAGCGCGAACACCGCAGTTCCGAAGCGACTCATCGCAACTCGTGGCTGACCTGAGGCGATAAGGAGCCAAAAGGGCGCGATTGGTCGTGGAAGAGCCGACGTCCGGCGCTTACGAACCGAAGTCCGTACCGCACGAAGGGCGGGGCGGAGCCGACGAGATGCGCCCTGGAGGCTTCGAACCGCGACTCGTAGCGTACAAGACGCGTTCGAGAGGCTCCGAAGCGCGGTTGGCAGCGTGCAAGCCGCGTCCGAGAGGCTCCGAAGCGCGTTTCGCAGCGTACAAGCCGCGTTCGAGAGGCTCAGGACCGCGGTTGGCAGCGTACAAGCCGCGTCCGAGAGGCTCAGGACCGCGGTTCGTAGCGTACAAGCCGCGTTCGAGAGGCTCCGAAGCGCGTTTCGAAGCGTGCAAGCCGCGTCCGAGAGGCTCAGGACCGCGATTCACAGCGTACAAGCCTCGTGCGACAGCGTGGGAACCGCGGTTCGTAGCGTACAAGCCGCGCCCGTGAGCGCGACGCCCCCCGAGTCGTCGTTCAAGGCGGCATCGGAGACGTAGGCTGCCTCCCGATCCGTCCGCAGCGTCGATCGGGTTGCTGCGACTCCGCATTGGAGCCCATTGGTAAGGTGCCTTCTGGAGCGCACCAGGCGCGCCTGCAGGATCGTCGCGGCCAACGGCGACACCGCCCAGTGGCTGGCTACGTTCGATGACGGCGACAGCAGAAGATCGGCTCATTGGACGTAAATGAGATGGACAACCGTTCCGATCATCCTCGTGGCCTGCGGTGGGCGGCGGCTTGCGCCCGGAGAATCTGGCCCCGTAGCGCAGCTCGATGCCAGCGAAACTCGGAGCGAACGCGACGCGCCCGGAACCCAGAGGAGGACGCGATGTCCGCTCAGCCGGAGCCGTCGCCGCCGGACTGCGCATCGGACACGTCGGACGAGCCATCCGAAGGGCTATTGGCCTCCGGCGCGCCCGTTTCGCCCGCTGCATCGGGGACCGTTGCGGCGTCGCCTTCGCTCAGATGCATTCGAACGACCACGCGGAGAAAGTACTCCGCGCACGTCGCATTGAGGACGCACACGCGCCAGTTGGTGAGACAGCCGATCTCGGTCAGCTGTCCGGACCCGGGAACGTAGGCGGTCGTAGACGCATCCGCGCTCGCGGAGACGTCGGTCTCGACGTCGGGTCCCTCGTCGACGACGACGCTGTGCAGGTCGATGTGGAGCTGCTGCAGTACCTCCTCGCCCCAGTCGAGCCAGTACGTACGTTCGCCCGGGAAGTCGAGCCAGAGGTCGTATGGACTCGCCGACTGCCAGACGATCTCGTTCCCGGTCCGAGTAGCGTGGCCAAACGGGACGAAGGCCTTGTCACCCTGGGGGCAATACGTGGGATCCGTCGGCGCGCCCTTCACGACGCAGTCCGAATCGCACTGATGCGTCGTGCACCCGGTTGTCGCGGGGACCGCGGCGCCCCCGGCAGCGGCGACGACGGCGAGGGCACAAGGAAAAGCAAGGACCCGAACGGCGCGCCGGCGTCGGTCAGGCACCGAGGGCCTCCGCGGCCTCGATGGCGTGGTACGTGAGGATGGCGTCCGCTCCGGCGCGGCGGATGGACACGAGCACCTCCATCATGGCGCGCGCGTAGTCGATCATGCCGGCGGCGGCGGCGGCCTTGAGCATCGCGTACTCGCCGGAGACGTTGTAGGCGAAGAGCGGCAGCTGCGTCTCGGCGCGGACGGCGCGGATGACGTCGAGGTACGCCAGCGCCGGCTTCACCATGAGCATGTCCGCCCCCTCGTCTTCGTCGAGGCGCGCTTCGCGGAGGGCTTCGCGCACGTTGCCCGGGTCCATCTGGTAGCCGGCGCGGTCGCCGAACTGGGGAGCGCAGTCGGCGGCCTCGCGGAACGGGCCGTAGAAGCCGCTCGCGTACTTGACCGCGTAGCTCAGGATGAGCGTCGACTCGAGCGACGAATCGTCGAGCGCGCGCCGGATTCGCCCGACGCGCCCGTCCATCATGTCGCTGGGCGCGACGACGTCGGCCCCGGCGCGCGCGTGCACGAGCGCCATCTCGGCGAGGATCTCGAGCGTCGCGTCGTTGTCGACCTCCATGTCCCCGCCCTTGCGCGCGGAGGGGCGCAGGATGCCGCAGTGACCGTGGTCGGTGTACTCGTCGACGCACACGTCGGTCATGACGACGAGCTCGGGCGCTGCGTCTT
>CALKVG010000393.1 GCA_937998045.1 uncultured Myxococcales bacterium | reverse complement strand
CCCCCGCCTCGTCGTGCGTCGAGGCGTCGTGACTGACGGCGCGCCGCTCGAGCCGGGCGGGGCCCCCTGATCGGTACGCGTCGCTCGGCCGTTCTCCCGGGCACGCGCGCTGCCTCCCTCCGCGGCCAGTCGGAGGTGCGGCCAAATGCGCAACGGACGCAAGCACAAGGTTGCCGTGTCGGTCGGCGGCGTTCTCGGTGGCTTGGTCGGAACGGCGGCCATGCAGAAGGCCATGGGCCTGAGCCAGAAGTTACCCGAGCCGCTGCGTATGCCGGAGATGGCGCGTGACCCAGGCGACTACGTAGTCTCCCGGGTGGAGGGCCTGGCCGGTGGACCTCTGCGACCGGAGACCCACGCTCGCGCAGCGCGAGCGATGCGCTGGGCGTACGGGCTCGCCTGGGCCGGTGCGCTCGCGGCGCTCGCGCGACGCCTGAGGATGCACCGTCCCGTGAACGCCGTCGCCGCAGGCGCGGCGATGGGCGCGCTCAATTTCGCCGCAGGGTACTTCGGCTGGCTGCCCCGGACGGGCTTGACGAAGCCGGTCAAGCGCGAGCGCTCGTCAAGGACCGCGGTGGCCCTCCTCGGGCACGTGCTCTACGGAGTGCTCGCGGCAGCGCCGATCTACGCCGCCGAGAAGATGTACCGGCGACGGCGACGGCTCTTTTAGGCGGGAGCTCCTTCCCTGGCGTGCAGCGCGCCGCGCCGGACGAGCGCGGACTTCGCGACCTCGACGAGCGCGAGGTAGGCGACGGTCGCCAGGCCGACGAACACGAAGTACGCCGGCGGAAGGGGAACGAAGCCGAGCACGTGCCCGATCATCGTGCTCGGGAGAGCGGCCCCGAGGCCGACGACGACCAGGACGGTGAACGTGAGCGCGGCGCTCGGGCGGCTGCGCCAGGGCCGCTCGAAGGTCCGGATGACGAAGAGCACCAGCGTCTGCGTGCACAACGACTCGACGAACCACCCGGTGCGAAAGAGCGTGTCGTTGGCGTGGAAGAGCCGCAGGAGCGCAAGAAACGTCAGAAAGTCGAACACGGAGCTGATTGGACCGACGAGGAGCATGAAGCGTCCTACGAGGCCGATGTCGTAGCGATGCGGCGAGCGCAGCCAGCTCGCGTCGACGTCGTCGGTCGGGATCGTGATCTGGGACACGTCGTAGAGGAGGTTGTTGAGCAGGATCTGCGTCGGGAGCATCGGGAGAAAGGGCAGGGCCAGCGAGGCCACGGCCATGCTGAGCATGTTCCCGAAGTTCGAGCTCGTGCCCATCAGCAGGTACTTCATGACGTTGCCGAAGGCTCGGCGTCCGCCGAGGATGCCGCCGTGAAGGACGTCGAGCCCCCGCTCGGTGAGCAGGATGTCGGCCGCCTCCCGCGCCACGTCGACTGCGCCGGGAACGGAGATGCCCACGTCTGCCGCGTGCAGCGACGGCGCGTCGTTGATTCCGTCGCCCAGGAAGCCAACGACGTGGTCCGCTCGCTTCAGCGCGAGCAAGATGCGGGTCTTCTGGGCCGGCGTGGTGCGCGCGAAGACGTGCACGCGTTCGACGACCCGCGCGAGCGCCACCTCGCTGAGCGGGTCGGTGTCCTCTCCGAGCATCACCGTGCCGGCGTCGATTCCGACGGCCTGGCATACGTAGCGCGCGACCGACGCCTCGTCGCCGGTCAGGACCTTCACGACGACTCCGTCGCGACGGAGCGATTCGACGGCTCGAGGTGCCTCGGCTAGCGGAGGGTCCGAGAACGCGACGAAGCCCTCGAAGGTGAGGTCCCGCTCGTCCGAGATCGTCCAGGCGTCCTTCGGCTCCACCGGCTTCGACGCGAGGGCGAGCACGCGCATGCCGCGTGAGCCGGCGTCTTCGACCCATTTGCTCCATCGCTCGTGCTCACCCGCGGTCCCCACGCAGACCGCGCACACGGCGTCGGGCGCCCCCTTCGTGATGAGGAGGCGCTCGCCCGCGCGCTGCACGACCACCGTGAGGCGGCGGCGCTCGAAGTCGAAGGGGACCTCGTCGAGCTTCGTCCACGCGGGATCGTCCCTGGCCTCGGCCCGCAATAGCGCCGCGTCGAGCGGGCTCCGGATGCCGGTCTCGAACCGGCTGTTCAGCCGCGCGAGGTCGATGACGCGATCGCTGGGCGCGCCGTCGGCGCCGTAGCTGCCCTCGACCTTCATCTCGCCGGCGGTGAGCGTTCCCGTCTTGTCGCTGCAAAGCACGTCGATGCTGCCGAGGTTCTGGATGGCAGCCAGGTGTTTGACGATGACGTGCTGCCCCGCCATGCGCGCTGCGCCCCGCGCGAGGGTCACCGTGGTGATCATCGGCAAGAACTCGGGCGTGAGCCCGACGGCGAGAGCCACGGCGAAGAGGAGGGACTCGAAAGGAGGGCGATGCATCGCCAGGCTGGCGGCCAGCAGGACGAGGACGAGCACCATGACCGTGCGCATGATGAGGAGCCCGAAGTGGCGCAGCCCGCGCTCGAACTCGGTCTCCGGCGGGCGCGCCGAGAGCCGGGCGATCACATCGCCGAACTCGGTCTTCGCGCCCGTGGCGCTGACGCGGGCCACCGCGGTGCCGCTGACGACGGACGTACCCAGCCAGAGGAGCCCGCGACGATCGCCATCCGGCGCGCCGGGCCCCTTCTCGACGGGCAGGGATTCGCCGGTGAGCGCCGCCTCCTGGACGTGCAGGTCGCGCGCTTCGAGGACGCGCGCGTCGGCGGGCACGAGATCGCCGGCGGACAGGCGGACGAGGTCACCGGGGACCACGTCGCGTCGCGGGAGCTCCTGCCACGCGCCGTCGCGCAGGACGGTGGCGGTGGGCGCGACGGCCTGACGGAGCTTCTCGGCTGCCGACTGCGAGCGCCACGTCTGAATCAGGTTGATGGCGACGCTGAGGACGACCATCCCGGCGATGAGCGCGGCGTCGACTGTCTCGCCGAGCAGCGCCGAAAGCCCGCTGGCGACGAGGAGGACGAGCGCCAGCGGATTGCCGAGCAGCGGCATGATCTGCGCGAGCGGCGAACGCCGCGTTACGGCCGGCTCGTTCGGACCGAATTGCGCGCGACGCAGCTCGACTTCGTCGGTCGAGAGACCTGACCAGCTGCTGGTATCCATGCGGAGAGCTCGACCCGTGAGCACGACGTGTGCCGGCCCGTCCATACGCGCGGATTTTGCGGACGCAAAGACTGTGCGTCAGAACCGGCGGGCTCGCTTCAGCGCCCCACCTGCCGGGGCACAGCCCTCGCCTGAAAGGAGCGCGTCCACGCGGGCCGATCGGGCACCTGCCCCGATGCGACACGCTCGACATCGCAGGGACGAACTTCACCAGCTCGAGCTGCATGAGATCGCGTCGAACGACCGATGCATCGCGTGCAGGATCGAGTCCGTCGTGATCAGGACGGGAAGGTCGCGCGTGTAGACGGCGTAATAGAGGCTCCCCATGCTGTAGCGCTGCGCGTGGTCGACGCCGACGAGCCCCCTCGTCCGATAGATGGCCTCCTCCTCGGGCGTCAGCTTCAAGGCGGTGCGTACCTTGTCGTAGTAGGCGACGCGTGTAGGGTCCAAGCGGGGGCCCGAGTCCACCGCTCGCTGAAGACCGAGCCGGCCAACGAGGTCCTCGAACGACAGGTCGCCGTATTGCGCGCGGAGCGCGTCGAACGCCGCGGCGACGTAGCGGTTCTCCGCGCCCGGTTTCTGTGCAAGCTCGGCTCCGGAAGTCGCGGGGCCCTCGGGCGATCGCGTCGCCTCCGCCGGTCGGCCCTCAGGGCCCGGGTTGCCTAGGACGCTCGTGGAGCGGCAGGCGGTCGCGACGAATGCTGCCGCCAACCGCAGGCCGGCTTGCCTTCGGTTCATGACAGATCCTCCTTGGCATCGGACACGTGGCGCGACCGCGCCGTTGGACCGAAGGAGGTTTTCCCAGCCTGGACAGAGGGGAGCGCCGCGGGGGCGGCCGCTCAGTGCGAGCCTTCGGGGTGAACGGTGAGCACGGGACACGGCGCCGTGCGAACGACCTTCTCGGCCACGCTGCCGAGGAGCGCGCGGGCGAGACCCTTGCGCCCGTGCGTCGCCATGACGACCAGATCGACCTTCAACTCCTTGGCCGCTTCGTCGATCTCGCGCCAGGCGACCCCCTGACGAAGCTGCTTCTCGAGGTTCACCCCGGGACGTCGCGAACGCGCCACGACGGCGTCGAGCGCCGCGGCCGACGCCCGCTCCAGGTCCGCGGTCATCGGCATCGTGAGCGCGGGGCCTTCGGGGAACGCATAGATGGGGACCTCGTAGACGTGCAGGACGGTCACGCGCGAGCCGAGCTTCTCGGCCAGCGTGAGCGCGTAGGCGAGTGCCCTGTCGGCCGTCTCGCTGAAGTCGTGCGGGAGCAGGATGTGCTGAATGCTCGGATTGTCCGTCATGCGGGGCGCCCTTGCAACGCGCCGGCCACGCGCCTCCAGAATGGCGAGCTCGTGCTCGTCATCGGCCGGGCTCTCGAGCGACGGAAGCTCCGGACGTCGCCGGTGTGTCTCGCGTGGTCGGGTCGGCGGCGCAGGGCGCGAGCGCCGACTGGACGTCCGGAGGGACGAGCGCTCCAGTCGCCCAGGGCGCGACGACGCGCCGGGCTTTCTCGCAATCGTGCCGCTGGCTGGCGGCCCGCGCGACGAGAATCGCGGCTTCCCTCGCGTGAAACGAACGAGGAAAGCTCGCGAGGTGGTGCTCTCCCGCGAGCGCCGCTGCGTCCGCACGCCCTGCCCGCGCCAGCGCGACGGCCTCGAGGAAAGAGGCGTCCTCTGCTTGAGAAGAGCTGGGATCGGCGAGAAAGAGTCCGTGGAAGCGCGAGGCCGCTTCGTCGTACATGCCGTCCCGCAGGCACCGCACGGCGTCCGCGTACATGGCCACAGAGTCGTCGGCCGCGCCGGCTGCCTTGCCTGAATGCACCGACGCGGCGGTCCGTACCGCTTCGGGTGGATTCGGGACCGATCGCGGCGGGGGGGCCTCGAGGGCGGAGCCCTCGGGGCGCTCGCGTCGCCACGACTCGGACGCGACCAGTCGTACGAACTCCCGCCCATCGAGCCGAAGGTCGACGACTCCCTCGACCACGCGGACGAGTTGCGTCGCGCCGCGCTCGACTTCGACGTCGAACTCGGTACCTCGGACCTCGATCTCTCCGTCCGGGAGCGCGATGAGGAATCGCTCGCCCTGCGACTGGGGGCGCACTTTCACGCGAATGGTGCCGTCCGTGAGCTCGACGCGTTCGACGCGGGCACGACGTACTTGCGACCAGCGCGCCCCCGGGGCGGCGGCGACGGCGCCGGCGAAGGCCTCCTCCGCCGAGAGCGGCGCCGCAGTCCGTGCGCTCGCCGACAGGGCGGGCGCTCGAGCGGCGCCAGGGTGAGCGCACAACGACCAGGTCACCACGCCCAGGGCGACCAGGAGCGCCCCCGCGGCGAGAGGCCTCCATCGAAGAGGGGTCGCGGACCGCGACGCCTCTCCCCTTGCCGCGTCGCGCAGGACGCGCGCGCGCAGCCGCCGCAACCCGAGCTCGCTCGGCTCCGCGGAGAGCGTTGCCGCTACCAGGTCGCGTAGCCGCTCGTCGCCTTCGAGGCGCGCTCTGCACGTCGCGCACGCCCGGGCGTGTCGCACGAACGACTCTGCGTCCCTCGGGCCGAGCTGCCCGGACCGGTACGCGTCGACCTCCCAGAGACGATCGCAATCGGCGGTCACGTGAGCCCCCGCTCGGCGAGGACCCTGCGAAGCTCGGCCTTTGCGTGGAAAAGGCGGGTCCGAACCGTCGCGGTCGGAATTTCGAGCGCTCGCGCCGCCTCTTCGGGGCGAAGCCCCTCGAGCTCCACGAGCACGAAGACCGCGCGCTTCTTCGGGCTAAGCTGGCCGAGCGCTCCCTCGAGCGCGGCGAGCGCTTCGTGGCCGCTCGCGCCTCGCTCCGGATCGTGGGACGAGGCGCCGGGCACGGTCTCGGCGAAGCCGCACAGCATGCGACGAAATCGGCGTAGGCCTCGGGTATGGCGCAGAGCGAGCCGCACGCCGATGCCGCACAGCCAACCGCGGCAGCTCGCGCGGCCGTCGTACGAGGGCGCGATCCCGGGCAGCTTGAGGAACATCGTGTGAAGCACATCGTCGACGTCCGCCAGGTCGCCGAGGGTGCGATAGACGGCGCGCCACACATCCCGGGCATGACGATCGTAGAGCTCGCCCAGCGCGCCGATGTCGCCGTCGGCGATCGCGCGGAGGAGCTCGGGATCGGACTTTTGCTGGGTCGCGGTTCGGGTGGGGACGCGCTGCGCTTTCACAGGAGAACTCCGGAGGCCCCGAGCCTCAGTCCGCTCGTCAACGCTGGGAAGGCCGGTGGGATGCTCCCGCCGGTGATCCCGGTGAGCGCGCCTTGGGGAGCGTCGAGGCGCGCAGGGCTGGCGAGGTTGCTCGGCATCACGTCCGCGTCGATCGTGAGGGTGAACGCCCAGCTCTTGCTGAGGGGCAGCGACATGCGGACGATCGCATCGAGTCCGAACTCGACGTCGCCGCCGTGGACGCTGCTCGGCCGAGAGCCCGGGGGGAAATCGTACTCCATCTGCATGGCGACCAGCGCGGGCTGCACGGCGACATCAATCGTCGCACCGCCCGCGAAGATGCGACGCCCGAAACCGAGGCCAGCGCTCACTTCGCGAAACGCGTCCTCGTCGATCCCCTGCGAAGCGACGAGGCCGGTAGGCACGTCCCGGATGGAGGCCAGGAGAAGCCAGGGGCCGAGGAGGACGTTCGCGTAGGCCTCGACGTCGAGGGTCAGGATGGAGGTGGGCGCCGCGACGCGACCCCCGACCGCAAACCCCAACGACACGGCGGCGGGGGCGCGGGCGTTGTCGGCTCGCGGGAGCGCGGAGGAGACCGCCGCCGGAGTCTGCGCGGGGCGAGCATCCGGAGCGGGGGTGAGGGGAGGAC
>CALKVG010000392.1 GCA_937998045.1 uncultured Myxococcales bacterium | reverse complement strand
GTGCGTGACGGAGCGCGCTGGCGGCTGACCTGGTCGGCGCCCCTTTCCGCCGATGGCTTCGACGCCGCGCGGACCCTCTTCGAGCTGCCTGCGGCCCCCGAGCCCCCCCAGCCCGTCGTCGCCGACTCCGGCGCCGTCGACGAGAGCGCGGTCGCGACGCTGCGTCGCGAGCCCGACGACGACGTCCTCGAGCTCGTGCGCCCCCACGTGGCGCGCGGAGAGGCGGTTGCGTGGAGCCTGCGCTTCGATCCGCACGGGATGACCCAGGTGCGCGATCCCCGCCTCCGGCCGCCCCCGCAAGCGGACCGGCTCCCCGAGCAGGACCGCACGCGCCAGGCGCTGATCGCGGCGGCCCTCCTGGGGCTCGCCCTCGGCATGGCTCTCCTCGTCGTCCAGAAGACGCGCGCGTTCGCCGCCGCGTGCGCGGCCCGCGGTGTCCGCCCGCGCGCGCTGTTGCCCCTCGGCGTCGGCCTCCGCGCGTTCCTGGCCGCCGGCAGCCTCGCGACGGCCGTCGGGCTCGAGATCGCGGACGCGTCCACCGCGGCGGCTCTGCTCGTGGGGCTCGCCACGCTCGCCGCCTCCCTGCAGGCGCCTGCGGCCACGCCGGTCGCCCGGGGTCCCGGACGCTGGCTCGCTCTCCGTCCGCAGGACGCGTTCGTCGCCGTCCCGTCGTGTTCGCACTGGCTCGACATGGGCACGTGGGCGGGGCGCGCCGCGGCGCTCGTGGCGACGGCGGTCGTCGCAGCGGCGTCGCTCGCGGCCAACCGCTTCGACGCGACCTGCGCCTGGCTTGTCGTACTGGACGCCGCGCCGCTCGTCGCGCTCTTCGCGACGGGCTGCAGCGCCCAGCTGCCGCCGCGGGGAGGCCCGTCGGCGGCGTGCTGGATGGCGGCGGCGTTCCAGCGACTGCGCCGGATCGAGACGCTGCGCGTGGCGCCCTGGGCGCGCCTCGTGGAGTCCGCGCAGCCCGGCTTCGCCGCGGACGAACTGCGCTTGCTGGTGCTCCCTCGGGCGGCCATGCCGGGGCTCGTCGGCGTGGAGCTCGGCCTCGCGTGGAGCAGCACGCCCGTCGGGTGGACGGCTCGGCCCGAGGTCCTCGCCCGCGTCGTCGACGGCACGCCCGCGGCCGCGAAGCTCGTCTCGGAGCTGCCTGCGGCACGCCTCATCCCGGGGCGAAGGCCGGAGGAGCGTGTGGCCGTGCTGACACCCCGGTCTCCCACTCGCCGGGGCGGCATCGCCCTGACGCGAGCCGTAGCTTGCGCGCTCACCGATCGCCGCGCCGCTTTCCCTCCGCGTGCGTGGACCGCGCCCGAACGGCGCACGAGGCCGGTCCCCGCCAACGAGCGCGCCGCGAGCAAACCCGGCACCGCCTCGGCTCGCGCGGCTTGAACGGCTCGCCCGTGCGAACGGGCGCTGCGCCTGCCACCGAAGCGGACCGCCGAAGAGGGGACCTTGCACGGCGAACCCCGTGATAAAAGGGGTGTCCCGCCGATGCTCCACCCGCAGCACGCCCTGGCCGTGTACGCCGAGTCGCTCGCCGTCGACCGGCGCGTTGCGGTCCTCGGGGACTCCTCCGCGGGCCTGGGCGAGCGCATGCTCGACCTCGGGGCCCGAAGCGTCCTCTTGTGGGATCCGGACGAGGAGCGCGCTGCGCACGAGGCGCAGCGGGCCCCTGCAGGCGTCGTCGTCCGCAGCTTGCCGCTCGAGGACGGCGACGTGAGGCAAGGCAGCGTTGACCTCGCGCTGGTCCCGGACCTCGGGCTCTTCGACGACGCGCAGGGCGTTCTGAGCATCGTCCGGCAGGCCGTCGGAGATCGCGGCGTCGCCGTGGTCGCGGCCGCCAATCGCGACGTCGCCGCCGCGAGCGCGAGCGCGTTCGACTACTACGAGCTGTTCGACCTGGTCGCGAGCGAGTTCGACGACGTTCGCATGGTCGCGCAGATGCCGTTCTACGGCGTGGCGCTCGCCGAGCTCGGTCGCGAGGAAGAAGAGGCGCCATCGGTCAGCGTGGACGCGCAGCTCGCGGATCCGGGTAGAGCTCCCGAGATCTTCGTCGCCGTGGCGAGCTCGATGGGAGCGAGCCTGGAGCCGTATGCGATCGTCGAGCTCCCGGCGCCGCCGCCTCTCCTCGACGAGGCCCCCGACCGCGACGAAGTCGCCGCGCGCGTCGCGGAGGCCCAGCTCCGGGCGCAGGCGCTCGAAGGCCAGCTCGAGGCGACGCGCACGCGTCTAGCGGAGGTCGAGCAAGCTTCGGCAGAGGCCGCGCGGCTCGAGACGGCGCAGCAGCGCGAGCGCGTCGACCACATTGCGCACCTCGAGCGGGCGCTCGCGGAACGCGCGGCGCAGCTCGGCGAGATCTCCGTCGAGGTCGAGGAGATGCGCTCGGCGGCCGAAGCTGGGCGGGTCGCGGCCACGCAGGTCGAGGAGATGGCTCGGCGGGCGGACCACGCCGAGCGGGCGCTCGTGGCCCTTCAGTCCGAGCTGTCCCGGATCGCCGACGCGCACGCCGCCGAGCACGCGCGCTTCGAAGAAGTGCTGCGCGACCGGGCGCAGGCCATTCGCCTGCTCGAGGCCGAGCTGCTGCGCCGCGACCGGATGGTGCGCGAGCTCGTCGACGCTCTCGAAGAGAGCGCGGGACGGCCGCCGCCGGCATTCGACGAACCCGGCGTGGGCACGACGAAGCCGCCGGCGGCGGCCGAGTCCACACGCATCGAAGAAGGCACGGCCGCGCGGCCGGCGGACGACGCCCTGGCGCAGGAGAACCTTCAGCTACGCGAGAGGCTCGACGCCCTCGCCCTCGAGCTCGCGCGCCGTGAGGGCGAGGCGCAGGCGTCCGCATGGTCGGTATCGGAGCTGGAGCGCCAACTGGCGCAGGCTTCGGAGCGAGCTTCGGTCCCCTCCGCCATGCCCTCCTCGGCAGCGCGGGTTGCTTCAGATGAGGTCTCGCGGCAGCTCGCTGCGGCCCTCGACGAGCTCGATGTGCTGCGTCAGGCCGTCGCGCAGGAGCATGCGCAGCGTGTGCGCGCCGAGAGCGGCGAGGAGCTGGCCCGCGCCCGCGCCGAGATTGACCGGCAGGCCGCGTTGCTGGAGAAGCTCGGGCACCGCGAGCAGTCCGAGGGTGGGCTCCACCCCCCCGGAAAGTGAAGGCAAATCCCCCTCCGGGCCGCGAAAGCGCGTTGACACCTCGCGGTCGAGGCTTAACTTCCGGTCCGCCAGCCCACGTGTGAGCCCCCACGCGAGCGGCCAACCGAGGGCCGCGCCCGGGAGACCCGAGCCGCAGATGTCCTCCAAGCGCTGCTATTACGAAGTGTTGGGTGTGTCTCGCCAGGCGTCCGACGACGAGGTGCGCAAAGCCTACAAGCGAGAAGCGCTCAAGCACCACCCCGATCGGAACCCGGGCGACTCTTCCGCGGAGACGAAGTTCAAAGAGGTCAACGAGGCCTACCAGGTCTTGTCGAACGACGAGAAGCGCCGGATTTACGACCAATTCGGCCATGCCGGGTTGGACGGCAGCGGAGCCGGGTTCGACGGAATCGGTGACGTCTTCTCCCACATGCAGGACCTGTTCGCCGAGATGTTCTCGGGCTCGATGGGGTTCGGGGGAAACGCTCGGCCGCGCCGGGGGGGCGACCTGCGCGTCCAGGTCCGCCTCACGCTTCGCGAGGCCGCGTTCGGGTGCAAGCGCGAGGTGAGTGTGCGCGCGCCCACGGCGTGCGCGGACTGCAACGGCAGCGGTGCCATGGCGGGCTCCAAGCCGGAGACGTGCCCGCACTGTCGGGGCTCGGGCCAGGTGTCGAACGCCCGCGGCTTCGTCATGTTCACGTCGACGTGCTCGCGCTGTCGCGGCGCAGGGCGCGTGGTCCGGCAGCCGTGCGCGACGTGCGCTGGGCAGGGCGCGGTCGAGAAGGCACGCAAAGTGAACGTCACGTTCCCCGCGGGCATCGACGCGGGGCAGCGCCTGCGCGTGCCGGGGCAGGGCATGCCCGGGCCTCAGGGCGCCCCGGCGGGCGATCTCTACGTGGAGGTAGACGTCGAGCCCGATTCCCGGTTCGAGCGCGACGGGGTCGACCTCGTCACGCGGGTGCACGTCTCCTTCACGGATGCCGCCCTCGGCTCGGAGGTGCAGGTCCCCGCGCTCGACGCCGAGGACGAACAAGCCACAGTCTCGCTGACGCTCTCCCCGGGCACGCAATCGGGAGCCGTCTTCACGCTGAAGTCGCACGGCGTGCCCCGACTCGACGGCCGCGGGCGAGGATCCCTCGTGGTGGTGGTGCAGGTCGACGTGCCGACCGCATTGACGCCTCGCGCCCGCGAGCTCCTCGCCCTGCTGGGCGAAGAGCTCCAGGGCGAGGTCGGGGCTACGCGGCGCGCGGCCAGCGCGAAGTAGCACCGCGCCTGTCGCCAAAAGCGCCAACTGAGCGTTGACGAGGACGAGAGGCTATTGCGGCGGGTTCGGCACCACGACCGGCGGCGCCACGGTATCCGGGATGACGCACGACGAGAGGTCGAACAGCATGAACTCGAGCGCCTTCTCTTGCGGAGACAGGTCGACGTTCGCGCAGCCGCCAGGGGGCGGCGGCGTATCCTCGCAAGCCCCGCCTCCTCCGCCACCGGCAGGAGCCCCCGCCACGTGAAGGTCGCTGAAGACGGCGCGGCCGCAGTAGATCGGGCCGCCCGAGGGATCCGGACCTGGAGGCGGAGGGTTGTTGTTCACCGGCGTGTCGAACGAGAAGTACATCGTCTGCCCAGCCATCCCCGAGTTGTCCGACGTGATCCACGGCTGCGAGGCCTTGTTGTTCGGTCCCACGACCGCGTCGTAACGCGGCTGGTAGATCGCGAGCTCCGTCATGGGGACGCCCCCTTGCCCGAGGGCTCCCACGACTCCGAGCCACTGCTGGAGCGCCTGGCCCTTCGGGAAGGCCATCGAGCTCCCGTTCAGCGTCTGATCGACCACGCCGCCGATAGCGCCGCCACCGCACACTCCGGCGCCGCCTCCCAATCCGCCCCCGGGTCCGCCGCTGCCTCCGGGTCCGCCGGTTCCGCCCAGTCCGCCGTTGGCCCCGCCCCAGGTGGCCAAGTTGTTCCCCCAGTCCTGCGGGGCCTGGTAATTCTGCATCGTCGCGTACGGTCCGGCAAACCAGGCGTAGTGGAAGTGCGACGCGAACGCGCGGCCACCTGCGTTCAGGTATTGCTCGAGGACCGGTGGGTTGGCGTTGTACGTCTCGTCCCCCTCGCACGAGAGGAGCGTGATGTCGTACGGCATCATGTGCTGCACGGAGTCCCAGAGGGACTGGTAGCTCGCGGGAGCGCCCGGCATCGGGGGTTGCTCCGCCATACCGCCCGCTCCGGGGAGCGGGAACAAACCCGCCAACGTTTGCCCTCCGGAAAAGACGTGCACGTGTCCGGTGCCGCCGGCGCCGGCGACGTACTCCGACGCAGGCAGGCCGATGCGAGTCATCAGGCATTCGAGCGTGTCCGCGCCGCCCGTGGAGACGGCGATGTCCGGCATGTTGTCGTCGGTGCCCATCACCGTGCCCGGCAGGGTCAGCGATTTGTCGGGCTGGGCGTTGTTCTGGCAAGACGCGACGTTCACCTGGAGCGAGCGGCGCCACTTGCCGACCTGAAGCACCAGAGGCACCTTGCTTCCGATGGGGACGTTGCTCAGCGTGAAGCTTCCGTCGACGCCCGTAATCGTGCTGGTCAGCGCCCCGCTCTTGAAGAGAGCCGCGCAGCTGCACGCGTCGGGGCCCGTCGGCACCCCTTTGGGCAGCGGCTGAAGCGGCGTCGCGGGCACGTACACCGCGACGTTGTAGAGCGGGTTCTTCCCCGCGGGATCGTAGACCTTGCCGGTGATCGAGGT
>CALKVG010000391.1 GCA_937998045.1 uncultured Myxococcales bacterium | reverse complement strand
CGCAGCGGCCGATCGCACGGTCGTCGTTCGCCTTCACGGGAACGCCGCGGCGTTCGCGCGCGCCGTCGAGAGCGCGGGCGGTCGCGCCGACGTGGCGACCGGCGCGCCCTCGCCGGCGCACGTGCAGGTGCACCTCGGCTCCCTGGCCGCGCGGGATCTGCTGCGCATCGCGGAGGACACCGGCGGCGTGGTAGTGGAGCTACGCCCGCTCGCGCGCTCCTTCGCGTAAACTCGCAACTCCCACATGGCCGAACGCTCTCACCTCACGGCAGAAACGCCGGTCGCGCAGCCCGCCCCGGCCGAGGTTCATGTCCTGCATCCGGCGCGGTCGCCGCTCGAGCCCAGCCGTCTCGGCGTCTACGCCGCGCTCGGCGCAACAGTCGCCGCCGTCCCGTTGCCCTGGGTGCCCGACTCCCTCGCGCGGCGCGTCCGCGGCGCGCTCGTGCACGACATCGCCGTTCGCCGCGGCCTCTCGCTGACGCGCGAGGCGCGCGAAGTCCTGGCGAACCCCGCCGGACCCGGCGAGCGGCGCGGTCTCCTCTCCCAGGCGGCGCGCTTCCTCGGGATGCGCTTCGCGACGCGGGTGCTCACGAGCGTCGGACCGGTTGGCGTCATCTGGCCCGCGCAGTCCGCGCTCCGCACGTATCTCCTCGGCCGCATGTTCGATCGCTACCTCGACCGATGGCGCACCGAGCGCGCCGTCCGCATCGACGCCGCCGAGGCGCAACGCGTCCGGCGGGCGATCGACGCCGCCCTCGCCGGCTCGCTCCGCGTGCAGCTGGGCCCGACCGAGGAGCCCACCCCGGTCGACGACCAGCGCGACCCGACGACGGCGCTGCTCGACGCCCTGCTCGGCGCGGCCGCCGGACTCCCCGAGCGCCTGCTCCATCGGCTCGAAATCGCGTTCGACGAAGGCATCGCCCAGGTCGATGGCTGATCCTCGCGCCCAGCTCCCGCGCGCGCGGCGAGTCATCGTCAAGATTGGCTCGCGCACGCTCGCGACCGACGGCGGCGTCTTCGAGCGCCTCGCCGCGGCGATCGCCGTGAGACGGGAGACCTCCTTCGTCGTCGTCTCGAGCGGCGCGATCGCCCTCGGGATGAAGAAGCTCGGCTATCGCACGCGCCCGAAGGAGATGGCGAAGCTGCAGGCGGCGGCGGCCGCGGGGCAGTCCCTGCTCATGCGCGCGTACGAGGAGGCGTTCGGCGCGCGCGATCTCGCGGTCGCGCAGGTGCTCCTCACGCACGCCGACCTCGCCGACCGCACGCGCGGCAACAACGCGCGCGCCGCGCTGGGCGCGCTGCTCGAGGCTCGCGTCGTCCCGATCTTGAACGAGAACGACTCCGTCGCGGTCGACGAGATCAGGTTCGGGGACAACGACCAGCTCGCGGCGATGGTCGCGCCCCTGGTGGAAGCGGAGCTGGTCATCCTCCTGAGCGACGTCGAGGGCTTGCTCGACGGCGATGGCCAACGGGTCTCGGTCGTGCGCGACGTGGCGAGCGAAGCGTTCCCCCACGTCCGCGCCCCCACGTTTCGACCACGCTCCGGCACAGCCGGAGACGTGCCGTCCGGCGGCGTCGGCAGCGGCGGCATGGCGAGCAAGGTCGAGGCCGCGCGGAGGGCGTCGCTCGCCGGCGCGAACGTCGTCGTCGCCGACGCGCGCGCGCCGGGCATCGTGGACGCCGTCCTCGCCGGCGAGGACGTCGGTACCCTCTTCGTCGCCGCGAAGGAAAGGCTCAGCGCCAAGAAGTACTGGATCGCGTTCACGCTCCGGCCGCGGGGCGAGGTCCTGCTCGATCGCGGCGCGGTCGAGGCGGTGCGCGCGAAGGGCAAGAGCGTTCTGTCGGTGGGGGTCCTGGGCGTTCGCGGGGACTTCCGCGCGGGAGACGCCGTACGCCTCGTGGACGCCGAGGGCCGGGAGATCGCGCGCGGTCTGGCGCGCTCGGGGGCGGCCGACACCGCGATGGTCGCAGGAAAGGCCCGCGAAGAGCTGCCCGCGGAGCTCGCCGAGCTGGCCATCGTCGTCCACGCCGACGAGCTGGTCGTCGGCGGACATGTGTGAGGAAGCACCAGAATGCACCACTCAACGAGTCGCGCCGGTGCGCCGTTCTTAACCGGAGATGCACAGACTCTCCGTCGCGCTCCTGACGCTCCTCGGCGCGACGGGATGCGCCGGAACGTCACGCGCTTCGTCCCCGGGACCGCCGTGTCGCCGGACGGCTCCGACGAGGTCCGCGGCCAGATCGACGGCGACGCGGCCATCGCGCTGCGGCAAACCGACGCGATCGAGATGCGCGGCCGCTTCGCTCCCCGCGAGGAGATCCCCGGCGGAGGCCGCGTCGAATCGACGCGGTCGGGAACGCGGCAAGGACTGGGTGCGCTGCTCACCGTCGTGGGGCTGCCGTCGCACTCGCAGATCGTCGGCGGCGACCGCGGCGTGGCGATCGTGCCCACCGCGACGGGTGCGGCTGCTATCGGGACGTTTTGAGCTACCGGAACTCTGGCCTTCGGACGTTCGATCCTGTGCGTGCACCGGGTCCGGCGACCGAGGACGCGCAGGGCTTCTCGAAAGAAGCTGCGCGTGCTTCGCGCGAAGGCGCTGCCCACGTGCTCCGTCGGCGTTCATGACTATCGCGTGCGCGATCGTTTCGGCCCTTCGAGTGAAGGCCAAGAGCGACGAGACGTTTTCGACGTCCGATCGAGGAGGTTCTTGGATCCAAAAGGCGCTCTTCGAGCTCGATCGACGCGTCCGCACGTTCGAAAGACGCTTTTGGATGTCCGATCGATCCGTGCGCACGTCCGAAGGACACTTTTGGACGTCCGAACGACATTTTCGGCCGCCCGAGCGGCGCGCCCCCCGAACCGACGGCCGTTACCAGATCTCGCAGCGCTGCGCGCGCACCATCGGCGAACCCTCCTTGCACTGGAAGGCGGTCGCGAACGCCGGCAGATTCGAGAGCGGCCCGTCGACGCGGAACTTCGGAGGCGAGTGCGGGTTCGTCGACACGAGGAGGCGCAGCGCCTCCGGCCGATAGTTGGAGCACCACGCCTGCGCGAAGCCGAGGAAGAACTGCTGGTCCGGCGTGAAGCCCGCGAGCGTGGGCGTCGCCGGGTGCTCCTTCTCCCCGCGCTGGAACGCCGCATACGATAGCTTCAGCCCGCCGAGGTCCGCGATGTTCTCTCCCAGGGTGAGCTTGCCCTTGATGTGCAGGTCGTCCACCGGGACGTAGTCGTCGTACTGCTTCTGCACGCACGCGGCGCGCTTGTCGAACTCCGCGCCGACCGGCGGCGACCACCAGTCGCGGAGGTTGCCGTCCGCGTCGAACTGCCGGCCCTCGTCGTCGAACCCGTGCGTCAGCTCGTGGCCGACGACCATCCCGATCGCTCCGAAGTTGAGCGCCGGCGCCTGCGCCTTCGCGTAGAACGGCGGCTGCAGGATCCCCGCCGGGAAGACCATCTGGTTCATCGTCGGGTCGTAGTAGGCGTTCACCGTCGGCGGGGTCATGTCCCACTCGTCCTTGTCGACGGGTTTGCCCACCTTGTTCAGGCTGCGCTTCACCTCGAACGCGCTCGCCGCCGCCATGTTGCCGAGGAACGACTTCCGCGCGATGGCGAGGCCGTCGTACGAGCGCCACTTCGCGGGGGAGCCGATCTTGTTCAGGATCTTCCCGAGCTTCTCGTCGGCCTTCGTCCGCGTCGCCGGGTCCATCCAGGGCAGCGCGTCGAGGTCGCCCTTCATCGACTCCTCGATCCCGGCGACCATCTGCGCCGCCATCTGCTTGCCGTCCTCGCCCAGGTGCTCCTTCACGAAGGGCTGCGCCAGCGCCTCGCCCATGTTCTCGTCGACGAAGCGCACGCACCGCTTCCATCGCGGCTGGAGCGTCTTCGTGCCGGTCAGCACCTGGTGGAAGCGGAACCACTCGTCGACGAACTTCTGCGAGAGGAGCGGCGACGCCGCACGCGCGAGATGCCACTTCAGGTACGTCCGCCACTGCGGCATCTGCACGCTATGCGACATCCTGTCGAGCGTGCGTACGAAGTCCGGCTGCCCCACGTTGATCGCCGTGATCGCGCCGAAACCGAGGCCCGAGAGGTACGCGTCCCAGGGGAGGTCGGGCGCGAGCTTCTTCACGCCGTCGAGATCGAGGCGGTGGTAGATCTTCTGTGGATCGCGGAGCTCGGTCTTGGTCATCGACGCGAGCGCGAGATCCAGCTCGATCTTCAGGATCGTCTTGGCGTCCGCCTCCGCGGCCTTCTGCCTCTCGCCGAGGAGCTCGAGGGTACGCGCGACGTGCTTCTCGTACTCGGCGCGAATCTCGGTGGTGTGCGCGTCGTCGCGAATGTAGTAATCGCGGTCCGGCAGGCCGAGGCCACCTTGAGAGAGCCCCGCGATCATGTGCGCGGAGTCCTTCATGTCGACCTCGCTGTCGAAGCGGAAGCCGGCGCCGACGCCGAGCAGGTGCAGGTGCGCGAGCTCGGCGACGAGGGACTTCGAGTCGGTCACCGCGTCGATGCGCTTCAGCTCCGGCTTCAGATCGTCGAGGCCCTTCTTCTCGATCGCCGCCTCGTCCATGCACGACGTCCAGAAGTCGCCGAGCTGCTGGCCGTAGGCGTCGCCGCGCGTGTCGCCCTGCGCTTCGCGTTCGAGGATCGCCCGCAGCGCCTTCTGGTTGTCTTCGTGGATGACGCTGAAGCTGCGCGTCCAGCTCGCCTGATCGTCGGGGATGGGCGTCGCCTTCATCCAGCTGCCGCACGCGAACTGGTAGAAGTCGTCGCAGGGCGGCACCGAGCGATCGAGCGATCCCTCGTCGGGCCCCTTGAGGTTGGGGTCGTAGCTCACGGGCGGTGCCGCCGACGCCGGGGGCGTGGACGCGGCGGGAGCCGAGGGAGCCGCGGCGGGTGCCGGTGCTCGACCGCCGCACGCGAAGAGAACGGAAACGGCCGTCGGCAGCGCAAGAGCCGCCAGGAGCGGGAGCCTCGAAGAGCGCATGGCCCGCTATAGGATCAAAGCGGCGCGCCCGTCACGTCCTACGTGCCGACAGACGATCGAAAGCAAGAAAGGCCAGGCTCACGGTTTTGCGGGCGGGCCGACGACGGCGCCGCGCGATCCCGGCCCAGCCGTCAGATTGGCCGGCGGGGCGAGCGCCGCCGCAACGCTGGAGGCCTGCGTCAGAAAATCGGGGCTGAGCGCGGCGTCGTCCGGGTGCCCGCTGACCGATCCGTGGCAGGCGGCGCACAGGTTGTTGAAGAAGACGCTCGGGAAGCCCTGGTGGGCGTGCTCTCCGGGCACGAACGTCATCGTCTCGCGCTGCCAGCGTGGCAGATTCTTCGCGCGCGACTCGGCGTCGTCGGCCAGGTGAAGCAGGATGGGCATTCCGCCGGGGAAGACGAAGCGCGCCGAGCCGTCGGACTGCACGGGGACTTTGCCGAGGAGGCGCCGGCGCACGTAGACCTTCCCGTACGCGTCGCAGGCGGTGTTGCCGCCGCACGCCGGGAAGCTCGTCACGTCCGGCGGGAGCTCCTCGTAGACGTCGAAGCTCGAGAGGTCCGGCTCGAGGACGCGCCCGCTCGGCGTGTTCTGGAAGAGGAGCGACGCGAGCACCGTCGCGTCGAGGACGGTGACGTCGGCGGTCGTGCTGCTCGGATCGACGGACGTGTTGCCGTTCGGTTCGTCCGGCGTCGAGACGAAGATCCCCTTCGCGGCGCGCGCGTAGACGGCCACCGCGTCGACCTCCGCCGTCGCGGGGTTGCCGAGGAGCTTCGTCTTGCCGCCGGTGACCGGATCGAAGACGTACACGTCGTAGTCGCCGCCGAAGGTCGCGGGGTCGCCCGCGCCGAAGCTCACGAGGAGCGTGCCGTCGGGCAGCGCGGAGGGGCTCGTGTACGAGCCGTCGGTCGCCGTCAGGCGCAGCGAGTGGAGGAAGAACGTGGGATCCGGTGCCGACGGCGAATTCGGCTGGATCACCGAGGGATCGACCGGATAGTCCGCGGCGTTCTGGCTCGTGAAGTCGACGCCGATCGAGCGGTTGAAGACGCCGAGCGCGCCGGCCCCGTGCTGCGCGTCGTGGTTGCTGAAGACGACGGCGAAGTCCTTGTGCGAGAGCTCGACGACCGACGTCGCCTGCTCGTAGCCGATGCTCCCGCGCTGCGCGTAGAGCGGGTGGTAATCGCCGCCGTCGAGGTTCTGGCGTCGGAGCGCGAGCTCGTAGAAGTTCGGCTCGCGCTTCTCGGCGGTGAAGACGAGGCGGCCGTCCTGCATGAAGTTCGGGTAGCGCTCGAGGTTCAGCTGCCAGGTGAGCTGGCGGACGCGCTTGGCGCCGCTGTTCGCCGGGTCCGGCTCGAGGACGTAGAGGTTCGCGTTGGGCTTCGTCGGATCCTCGGGCGTTCGCTGCGGGCCGCCGTAGTCGAACGCGCTCCCGTCGAGGTTGCCGCGCGTCGACGCGAAGACGATGCGCTCGGCGCCGTCCGGGCCGGGTGGACTGAAGACGGGGTCGAAGTCGTGCACGAGCAGGCCGTTGATCGTCCCGTGCGGCCCGGCAGCGATGTCGAGCTGCTTCGCGCACCCGGTGCCGTCGACGTTCGCCGTGTACACAGCGAGCGCGTCGCTCGCGGAGGCGCGCGCGGCGAATGCGATCGTCTTTGCGTCCCACGAGACCGACGGCCGCCGGATGTCCGCGCCGGTCCCGAGCCCGCACGGGCCGAGGTTCGCCGTCTGGTCGGCGACGAACGTGAGCGCGCCGGTCACGGCGGTCGGCGCGACGGCGGCGACGTGCAAGCTGGCCCCGCCCGCGAAGACGTCGAAGTCCTGCGGACGATCGGGGGCCGGCGGCGGCGGCCGGCTCACGTAGACCACCGACGTCACGCCGGCGAGGTTGCGCGCCGCGCGTTCGCGCCGGTGCCATTCACGCACGATGCAATACGCCGGGATCTTGTCGGCGTTCGCCGGCACGTACGCGTACGCTCCCTGGTCGCAGAGCGCGCCGCTCGGCAGCTGGGCTCCGAAGTCTTCGAAGAGCGGCCCGCCGCGGTGAGCGATGCCGTTCGACCCGGTGAACTCCTCGGGGCGATACAGGTTCTTGCGCACGAGGCGGCTCGCGCCGACGTCGTCGCTCTCGAAGGACATCTGCGCCACCGCCAGCGCGTAGTTCTTCCGCGACGCCGTGAGCGAGAAGCTCCCGGCGGAGCCGCCGCGCAGGCGGAAGTCGTGGAACATCGCCGTCGAGTGGCACTGCGCCATCATGCAGCCCTTCTTGACGAGGATCGGCTGCACCATCTGCGCGAAGAAGACGAACTGCGGGTCGAGCGCGGTCGGCGGCTTGGGGTACTGCATGGCCCACTCGAGCAGTCCCTGGTACTGGGGGTCCTGCACCGACGAGAAGAGCGGACCGCCCTCGTGGTAGCTCCCGCCCTGCGACGTCGCGAGCGGGCGGCGCAGGATCTCGCCCTGCTCGGGGGTCGCCGAGACGTACCCCGCCGCCGCGAAGTAGTTCCAGCGCATCTCCTGCGGGCTCGAGCCGCACGTGAGATAGAGCGCGTTGACCGCAGTCCCGTGGCAGTTGCCGGCGGCGCACGCCACGGCCAGGATGGGAGCCGCCGTCCGCTGAAACTGGGGCCAGTCCGGCGTCGTCGGGTCCGTCGTCGGGTCGAAGCCTGCGGCGTCGGGGATGGAATGGCTGCACACCTCGCGCGGGAAGTCGAGCGGCGGCACGCCTGTGCCGTTCTCGGTCGCGCCGTCCTCGATCC
>CALKVG010000390.1 GCA_937998045.1 uncultured Myxococcales bacterium | reverse complement strand
TCGGGGCGGGTGAAACCGCCACCTCAACTTTCAACAGCGACCGGGACGAAGCCGCGGCCGGCGCGGCGAGCGTTTGGCGGATTGGCTTTGCGATGCTCGTTGTCCCAGCGCTCGCCGCGCTCGGGGCGCGTGCGCTCCTTCCATCCCGGTAGTCGGTCGCCTCGTGAAACTCGCGCCGGCCAGGGCTTACGATCACGTGCGCGCGATTTGAGCTGCCGATGCGGAACGCGAGGGGGCCGTCCACCTGGGCGAGCGTAGCCCTTCGGGGCTGGCAAGGAGCTAGCCTGCGCCCACGCGCGGTGCCCCGAGGCGGTGAAGACGTGAACGCCTCGTCCACGGAGCGCCCCATCCTCGGACCTCTTTTCGTTTTTCCCGCCAGCCCGATCCACATGCGGATATCGTGGACGCGCCGCGCAGCGAGGAGATCGACGATGGGGAAGATGCTCGTCAGCCTATGCTTGCTCGGGTTGCTTGGGTGCGCGGAGACGCAGCCCGCTCAAGCCCCCGTGCACCATCCTACCAATGCTGCAGACGACGGGGTTCAGTCCAATCCGCTCGTACGAGAGTGCATGGCCGAGAACGCCGAGCTACTTGCCGAAGGTGATAGGCATATGTGTCGCAGAAGAGTTGGATGCTCCCTCGACACCATGCCGCTTTCCAGGGCTACTTTTGCGATGGGCGTAGTTTCTGGAATGCAAGCGGGGCGCGTGGCAAGCAACCTGGCGACCCTTTGCGCCATCATTTCTATACCCGGCGGAAGCCAGCAGAACGTGAACCAGGCGGGCGAGCTTGTTAAGAAGGCGATCGCAGAAGACAAGAAAAGCGACATTGACGGTCGCTCGAACATACTGTCTCAGAGCAACCACGACATCAACACAGAAACCAGACTGTCTCTCTTCAATTTTGGTCGGAACTGCGCAGAGAAGAAATTATTTTTGGGTGCTGAAGCGCGTCGCAAAGCGTGGGCGTCATTCAACGACGCGATCGCGGGCTACAAGAATGGGGTGAAGGAAAGCAGCTCCTCGACTACAGATGAAGAACTTGACGCTGCGCTAAATCCGAAGGGCAGGAAGTGCATGGTCGACCAGTTCGGTGCAGAGCCTTCGAGCGAAGCCATAAGCAGCCCCTGACCCTCGGGAAACAAATCCCTCACAGCCCGTGCACGACCACCGGCGTCGTGGTTCCCGTGCCGATCTCGCGTGCGGGCGCGCGTACAGCGCTCTTCATCGGACGGAGTTCTTGAGCAGACGGTCGGCCTTCGCTCGAAAGCGTGCCGCGGTTTGCGGCGAAGGGGCCGCTCGTCTTTCCAGGACGACCGTCGGTACTTCGTAGAGGACCGGTCTTCGCTCCGACCGGGCCCTCGTTCTTCGCGAAAGGGTCGATCGTCTCGGGTAACGGGCCGTCGGTATTTGCCAGCGGACCGCTCGGATTCACGCGCGGACCGTCGTGTCCGGCTACCGGACCGGCCGTCCTTCCTTACGGACCGTCGTCGTCCGGTCGACGACCGTTCGTCTTTCCTGACGAGCCCTTGTTCTTTACGGGGCAGCCGTTCGTCTTGGGTCGCGGGCCGGTCTTCTTGACGAACGGTCCTTCGCCTTCTGCAAGCGGGCCGTCAGGCGTCCCACGACGACCGTCCGTCATGCACGACGAACCTTCGATCCTTGCCGGCGGACCTTCTGCTCTTGCCGGCGGACCTATCGCCATGGCCGAACGGTCTCTTGCTCTTATTGGACGGCCGTTCGTCCTGACCCGTGGGCCTCTCGCCATGCTTCGCGGACGGGCATCGACGATCGACGGACCGCTTGTCCATGCCGACGGGCATCTCCGTCTTCTCGGCGTATCTCTCCTTAGGCGCGAAGGACCGCCTTCGAGGGTGAGCGAACCGCTTGTCGGGAAGGAAGGACCGTCGATCGCGGCTACACAACCGGTCGCCGATCTCGGAGGACCGGTCGCCATAGCGAACGGTTGCCCTGCGACGATCAACGGCCGCCCCGCAGGAACCGACGGGCCTTTCGCTCTTCAAAGCGGTCCGATCGCTGTTGTCCGACCGCCGCGCGTCGAAATCGGCAAAGCTGTCCTTCTCCTGACCGACGAGCGCTGAAGCGGACTCCTGATCCTCCTCCGCCATCGCGCCTCATCACTATACACTGGTCCAGTGTCCGCGCTCGCCGCGCTCCCGGTCCTCGTCATCGATTGCCAAGCGACGCTCGCGGCGCCGCGGGGGCACCTCATCGAGCTCGGTTGGGCGCTAGCGCTCCCGAGGACGACGCCGGGCGCGCCGCTCGCCGCGAGCGCGCGCCTCGTTCGGCTCCCGGAGGGCGAGCGCGTACCACCCGGCGTGTCGCGGATCACGGGCATCACGGACGATCTGCTCGCCGATGGCGTTCCCGTCGAAGAGGCGTGGCGTGAGCTCGTGCGAGACGCGAGCACGCTCTCTCCGCAACCCGCGCCGGCCGTGGCGCACTTCGCGCGGTTCGAGCGCCCGTTCCTCGAGAGAGTCGCCGGCGGCGCGCCCCCGCTCGAGATCGTGTGCACGCACGAGATCGCGCTCCGGCTCTTCCCCGAGCTGCCGCGCCGCGGCCTGCGCGCCCTCGCCGGCTACTTCGGGCAGTCGGTCGGCGCCCTGCGGAGAAGCGCCGAGCATGTGATCGCGACCTCTTTCGTGTGGCAACACCTCGCCGCGCTCCTCGATGAGCGCGGCGTGCGATCCTGGCCCGATTTGCGCGCCTGGCTCGCGGAGCCCGTTGGCCGGCGGGCGCGCGCCAAGCGCGGGTGGCCCATGGCTCGCGAGCTGCGACTCGCGCTCCCCGATCGGCCGGGCATCTACCGCATGCTGCGCACGAGCGGCGACGTGCTCTACGTGGGCAAAGCGGCATCGCTCCGCAAGCGAGTGAACAGCTATTTCCGCAAGCAGACGGGGATCCATGAGCGGACGCTCGAGATGCTCTCGCAAGCCCGTGGGCTCTCCTACGTCGTCGCGGAGACCCCGCTCGAGGCCGCGCTCCTCGAGCCCGACGAGATCAAGCGCAACCGCCCGCCTTACAACGAGGCTCTTGCGGAGACCGATCGCGCGGTGTGGTTCGCATGCGCGGACCTCTCGGCGAGGAGCCCGCGCGCAACCAGCGAGTGCAACGTGGGGCCGTTCCCTTCTGCCGTGCTCCTCGATCGTCTGGACGCGCTGACGACCTCCGCGCCGACCGCTCTCGCGCCAGCGCGGTGGGCGCCGTCGACGGCCGTCTTCGAGGAAGGCCTCGCGCTCCTCCGCCGCTCGCACCGCGAGCTCGCGGACGGGATCCATCGGCGACCTCTGCTCGTGCTCGGCGCGCGGCTGTGGCGCGAAGGGCGGCGGCTGAACGAGCAAGGCGACGCGGTGAGCGCGGCGGGCGAGCACCATGCGGATCCGAGCGATGCGGGGCCGCTCTTCGCGCGTGTATGGACGCCTCCGCAGGTCGCGACCGAGATCGAGGGCTTGGCGCTCCAGTGCGCGCACGCGATCCGTCGCGCGCGGTGGCTCACGGCGCTCGTCGAGTCGACGGTCACGTTTCACGAGCCTCCCGCGGCCGGCGCGCGCCTCCTTGTGATTCGAGACGGAGAGATCATCCGCCGGGAGCACGTCGAGCCCGACGTCGTCCCGCCGGGGCCCGATTTCTACCGGCGCAGCCGCGCCGAGCGCCACGCCAACTTCACCATCGCGCGGTTCGATCGCCTGCGCGTCCTGACCACGGAACTCAAACGACTCGTTGCGAAGGGGAACCCCGCCTGCGTCCGGCTCGCGCCGCGCGCGGTGCTCTCGGGCGAGCGGATCGTCCGCATCCTCGGGTGGCTATGACGACGACGCGTAGCGCCCGCCTCTGCTGCCTCGATCTCGACACGTTCTTCGTGTCAGTCGAGCGGCTCCTGGACCCGAACCTACGCGGAAAGGCCGTGGTCGTCGGCGGTCACAAGGGCGGGCGCGGCGTCGTCACGTCGGCGAGCTACGAGGCGCGCGTGTTCGGCGTGCGCTCGGGGATCTCGATCCGCGACGCGAGCGCGCTCGCGCCCGACGCGATCTTCCTGCCCGGTCATCACGAGCACTACGCCGACTACTCCCGACGCGCGCGCGAGATCGTCGAGCGCTTCAGTCCCGTCGTCGTCGCCGCCAGCATCGACGAGCAGTACGTCGATTTCCTCGGCTGCGAGTCGCTCTATCACGAGCCCGAGGACGCCGACGACGACGCGACCATCCTGCGCGTCGTGCGCACGATGACGAAGACGATCGACGACGAGCTCGGCCTGCCCGCGAGCGCGGGCATCGCGACGAGCAAGTCGCTCGCAAAGGTCGCGTGCACCCTCGCCAAGCCCGCCGGCGTTCGCTTCGTGCCCCCGGGCGAAGAGGAAGCGTTCCTCGCGCCCTTGCCGGTACGCAAGCTCCCGGGGATCGGCCCGGTGTCCGAGGCGAAGCTCGGCCGCGCGGGCGTCGTCACCCTCGCGGATCTGGTGCGCGCGCCCGACACGGTCCTGCGCCCCATCTTCGGCGCGTACACCGCGGGCATCCGGCGCGACGCGCGAGGCCTCGGCTCCGCGGACCTCGGACGCGAGCGCCCCGCGTTTCGCGAGCACGATCCGCGCGGCTTGTCCTTGGGCAGCATCTCCAACGAGCGGACATTCGCGGAGACCAGCGCGCGCGACACCGCGAGCATCCTGTGCGGCCTCTGCGAGCGCGTGTGCGCCCGAGCGCGCTCGCGCGGCGTGTGTGCCGCTTGCGTCACCCTCCGGCTGCGCTACGCGGACTTCGAGACGATCACGCGCTCGCGCACCATCGCGCCGAGCAACGTGGACGGCGAGATCCACCGCGCGGTGCTCGCGCTCTACCGGCGCGCCCGGACGCGCCATCTACCGGTGCGGCTGCTGGGGGTCGCGCTGTCGAACCTGTCGCTCGAGGGCCCCCAGCTCGCGCTCCCCACCATGGACGGCGGCGCGCGCCGAGGACGCACGGTCGACGCCGTCCGCGAGAAGTACGGATACGACGCGGTGCACCTGGCGACGACTGTGGAGCGGAAGCGACCCCGCCGCGACGCGATGTGACGTGCCGGCGACGGTGCTCCCGACCGGGTTCGATAAACGGGCGTCCCCAGCGGGAGTCGCTCTTTTGTGTACGAGTCCGAATGCGAACCGCGCGTCGAACGGGCGCCGACTGAGGACGCAAGTGCGCGAGATGTGGTGAGCAGCGCTCGTCTCGAGGAGAACCTCGTGGCCGCCGACGTAACTCTCACGTCCGACGACCTTCGCGAGATCGACGGGGCCGCCGCGAAGATCCAAATCCATGGCGCGCGTCTACCCGAAGCGGTGTTGGCCCAGACCGGTAGGTGACACGGAGCACCTCCACACCGATGGAGCTCACCGAGCGCCTACGACAATCACGACGGTACGTCGATTCACCCCCGATTCACCCCACGGCGCGTACCGCCAGCTCATCCCGCTTTGCGACGGAAGTGGAGCGCCTGCACGCCGGACTTGAACCGCTGCGTCGACAGGAGCTCGAGATGCCGCGCACTCGACAGGCCGTGAAACAACGTCGGCCCGCGGCCACTGATGATGGGATGAACGACGATGCGGTACTCGTCGATGAGCCCCAACTCCTCGAGCGCAGCCGCGAGCTTGGGCGCTCCGACGAGGACACCCCGGTCGGTCTTCGCTTTCAGCGCCGAGATCGCCTCGCGAAGGTCACCCTCCACCTTGATCGTGTTCTGCCACGGAAAGTCGCTCCGCGAGCCCGACACGACGTACTTCGCCTTTGCCTCGAGCTTCTGTGCCCACTCGCGCATCGCGCGCGGCGCCTTTTCGTCGCGTGCCACCGCGGGCCAGGCTCCCTCCATCAGCTCGTAGGTGTTGCGCCCGAAGAGCATCGCCCCGCTCTGATCCATGAGCTGCGTCCAGTAGTCGTGCAGCTCGTCGTCCACGATCGCCTGGGTGTGATCGATGCACCCGTCCAGAGTCGCGTTGAGACCGAAGGTGAGGAGGTTCATGGCGCGGGATTCTACGAGAAGGGCGCCCAGCGCGCAGCAGCCCGAGCCATCGACGCAATTGCCCCATCCCCGGTGGCTATCGGCGCGCAGACTCGACACCATCGAATCCATCACCCGGATCTGCTGCGCATTGCGCGCGGAAACCAGACCCCATCGCGGGCGATACTCCACGCGATTCGTCGAACGGATACCCAGTAGTCGGCATGGCCCCGCCGTGCGCCCTCGGGCGGATCAATGCCTCGAATGCGTCCTGTGGCCGGGTCGCGGCTTCCCCGGCTCGCGCGGCGGCGCCCGCTGGGCTCGACGCCCACCCGACGCAGGAGCATGCTTGGGTCATGGCCACCGTGCACCAAGTGATCGAGCTTGCCGCCCGGCTGTCGGAGGAGGAGCGTCGCGTCATCGTCGACGCCATTGCTCCGAAGGAGTCGCTCGAGGAGCTCGAACGCGCATGGGGTGAGGAGATCGATCGCCGAGCGGCTCGCGTCCGCGGGGGAGGACGGAAGTAGCCACGACAGGTTCGTTGTTCCTCGACGACGTCTGGGTTTAACGAAATGTCGTCTGGCTCTTGCGGCCCGTAATTCAGGTATTTCAAGACGACGTCATGTTGTTCCAAGAGTACGTTCGGTTGTTCGTGGACGGCGTCTCGCTGTTGTTGAAGGACGTTTTGTTCTAACGGCTCGACGTCTTGTTTTTCCTGGCCGGGTTTTTGTTTTGGAAAAAGTACGTCTCGTCGTTCCCGAAGGACGGGTGGTTGCAGTCGAACGGCGTCTTGTTTGTCCGACCCGTCCTTTTGCTTTTCCGAGACGACGTCTCGCTGTTCCGAGACGACGTCTCGTTCTTCCTGGATGACCGGTTGCTACAGCGAGAGGACCTTTCGGTTAAGCCGGATGACGTTTCGTATTTCTTCCTCGACGACGGGAATATCGAGGCTACGAATAATCGACGCGAGCGAGAGCTCAGGCGACTTGCCCTCGGCTCGCAAGAATTGGCTCTTCACCTGGCTCGATGAGGGTGCCGAGCGCACTGGTCACATTCTGTCGATCGTCGCGACGTGCATCGCGCACGACGTCAATCCGCGGGCGTACCTGCACAAGGTCGTTCACGGCATCGTGCACGGATGGCCGCAGGACAAGCTCCGCGAGCTGTTGCCCGACCGCATGCTCGCCGTCACCCGGAGCTCTTCGTTGGTGATCCCGGCGCCCTGCCCCTGCCCACGTGTCCTCGCGAGCGCACGCGCGATAGTCATGAAGTTGGTGCGTCCGTGAAAAAGAGCTCGATGGCAATGGTGCTCGTCCTCGCGGAGGCCGTAACCATCGGTGTCCCGTGGCGGCAACGCGTGCGCATCGTTCTTACCCGCGAAGGCGCCGCCGTTTCCGGTCGTCGGTTCCGACTCGTCAGTGGCCATGACACCGACCCATGTGATTCGCGCGGGCTTGAGGGGACCACCGATCTCAACGGCCGCTTCGAAGGCGCGCGCTGGCAGTGGTCAAGTGCTGTGGAGCTTCTCGACGTCCGCGTGCGACACGACGCGCTCTGTCTACCCGAGCCCGACGGGACATGGGTCCGGACCTGGGGTTTGCCTTACGGCCCTGCTCCTAGAGTGTTCGCCCTTACATGCGACCTGTCCCCGCATCGTTCCACGACCGTCGTGCCTTTCGAAAGAATTGGACCCTGTCAGCTGGCCGACGGACCTTGACGGCCATCCGATGGGCGGACTGTCCAGTCGACGCCGCCGCCCTGGACCAGCACCAGCACGTCTCCTTCGTGTCCCGCGCCTACGCCTCTCGTGAACGGGTTACGGTGCAGGCGTTGATGGGGCACTCGACCATCCAGATGACGATGCGCTACGCCCACCCGGCGCCCGGCGGGGGGCAGGAGTTCATCGCAGCGCTCGACGGTTCCAACGGCAACCTGACGGCAACGCGGACCAGTAACCCTTAGCTTCCCTGAAAAATCCCGGAGAAACGGGGCGTCCCCAGCGGGAGTCGAACCCTAGCAAGTGGCATTTCGTAAGCAGGCGATGCTGCTCGTCTTTCGTTGCTAGGGTTCGAGATTCCTTCGCGTTCCGCGTCGTCCGTCAGTCCACTCGAGTCAACGCGTGTCCCACACAATCGACCCGGTTCTTGGAGAGATTTTGGAGACGCTCCGCGTCGGGCGGGTCTCCGGGTCGCCAGGCATGCGGGGTCGGCGAGACGCCTTCGGCCGAGCAGCTCTCCACCCTGACGAGCAAGCGCCGCTCTGCGTCCGTGAGGCGTGCGTGGAGAGGGAACAGAACGTCCAGTCAGGCCGACGACCGTACCGAGCGAGGCTTCCGGCGGCGAGCTCTCGCGAGATTTACCGAGCCTGCCAGCAGATCTCCATGGTCGAGGAGGCGGTCGCAAAGGCCCCGGTGCTCGCGGCGGAGGCAAGGCGATGGGATGGGGTCGTGGCTCTGGCGAGAGGGCGGGAAGCACGGCGTGGCCCAAGTGGCGCATGACCTTCCTGCGGGCTACGTTTCTCGCGATGCAGGCGTTCCAGGCGAAACCGCCGCCCTTGCTGACCGAGCCGGACGGTGTGATCCGCGTCTTGGGCACTCGGGTCTCCCTCGAGACCGTCGTAGGGGCCTTCGACGAGGGGGCCACGGCCGAGGAGATCGTCCAGCGGTACCCGTCCCTGGACCTGGCCGCCGTCTATGCCGTCATCGCGTACGTTCTGGGCAACCGCCCCGAAGTTGACGCGTACGTGACCGCGAGGCGAAGGGAGGCGCGGGCTCTCCAAGCGGAAGTCGAGGCGCAGCTTCCGCCGCGCGGTCTTCGCGAGCGCCTGCTCGCGCGCCGCGCCGCCGGCCAATGACGCGGCTCCTCGTCGACGAAGACTTCAACAACGACGTGTTGCGGGGCCTCCTGCGCCGGCTCGCGCATCTTGACGTTGTGCGCGTTCAAGACATCGGTCTCCGCGGCGCGAGTGACGACGCGGTCCTCGCGCGCGCGGCCGCCGAAGGTCGTGTGCTGCTCACGCACGATGTCTCCACGTTGATCGGGCGGGCATTCGAGCGGATCCGAGCAGGGTTCGCGATGCCGGGCGTCATCGCCGTCGCCCAGTCGATGGCCGTTGGCGCGGCGATAGAGGATCTTGTGCTGGTCATCGAGTGCGGCGTTCCCGAGGACTGGTCGAACCAGGTTCGCTACCTCCCACTGCGCTAGGGGGAGGCTCCGCCCGCGGACGGGATCGAAGCATGTCGCTCTCGTCGACGTACATGGCCTGGCCATCGCGCTATCCCAGCCCAGATCGGGCGCGGTCCAGCGAAGCTCATAATGTCCCAGCTTCCGATCTGCATCAACTCAGGCTGCGGCGCGCTCGTAGAAGTTCAGGATACCGCCGAGCCGATGATGTCTTCTGACCGTGCGACCTGCGGATGCCGACGGGCTAGAAGGGAAGGGGATGACGTTCTGCAGTCCCTGGTGATTGCGCTCGGTGTGGTAATGGTCGACGTACTCGCGCAGAACGCGGCGCAGGTGCCGTTCGCCTAGAGGGATGATGTGGCGTAAACATTTTTGGCGGACAGACCGAACGAGTCGCTCCGCGTATGCATTGAGGTTTGGGCTGTTCGCCCCGATCCGGGTCATGGTCGGCGGCGTTGCACGCGATCGTCTCGGCCCTGTGGGGCGCGCTCGTCGCCACTTTTCGCCGTCGCGCGAGCCTCGTCGTGGAGATCCTTGTGCTCCGGCAGCAGCTTGCGGTGTTCAAGCGCACCCGGCCACGGCCGCAGATTCGCTCGGTCGATAGCGCCTTCTGGGTCGTGTCTCCCGGGTCTGGTCGGGATGGGCCGACGCGCTGGCGATCGTGAAACCAGCAACGTCGTTGCATGGCACCGC
>CALKVG010000389.1 GCA_937998045.1 uncultured Myxococcales bacterium | reverse complement strand
CGGCGGAAGATGCGCGCATGGTCCGCCGGATCGATGCCGATGCCGAAATCCGAGACCGCCACCGAGACGCGCTCGCCCAGGTCGACGCACTCGACGCTGACGGGCTTGCCCGCGCCGAATTTCAGCGCGTTGGAGATCAGAACCGCCAGGACGTCCTCGAGCCGCATCCGGTCCCAGTGTCCGCGCAGCTTTGAGGCGCCGATGCGGACGACGCGGCTCCCCGCGCGCTGGGCTTCCGTCCGGACGCGGCCTATCACTTCGTCGACCAGCTCGCAGAGGTCCCGGAACTGCTCGGCCGCGAGCATCTGCTCGACCAGAGTCTGCATACGCAAGGTCGCCCGATCGAATGCGGCGATCTCCGTGGCGTTCGGGTTCTCCCTCAGAAGCGCCTGGGCGCGCAGCCGCAGCGCAGTGAGTGGGGTGCGGAGCTCGTGCCCGACGAGGGAGACGAACTCGTCCCGGGTCCTCAGCTCCTCGAGCAGCTCGCGCTCGACCTCTCGCGCGACCGAGACGTCGAACATCGAGACGACGACCACGGACGGAAGCGTTGGCGTCCCAGGCACATGCTCGGCGAAGCAGACGAGCGGTACGACGCCGAACGGCGCGTGCCAGACGACCTCCATCGCGTCTACGTCCTCTCCGCGCGCGGCTCTTCCGACCGGCAAATCTTCCTCGGCGATCCGCGCTCCAGCCGTATCGGTACAGTGGCCCACGTCGACTCCGACGGTGCGTCCAACCGTCCAGTCGCTCCGCAAGAGGTTCCGCGACAGTCTTCGTGCGGCTGCGTTCACGAATAGCATCTGTCGCGTCGCCGGATCGGCGAGCAACACGGGAGTCGCGATGCTGTCGAGCGCGCCCTCGATCCACGCGCGGTCTTGCCGGTCGGCGGCGTTGCGGTCCAGGACGTTCGCCGTCACGTCGATCGCGAGGACGAGGCTCCCGTCGATCGTCCCGTCCTCCGCTCGCGTCGGCTGGCAGACGACCGTCAGATACCGCGTCTCCGGCCTTCCCGTACCGCTCCAGTCCATGGTGATCGGTTCGTCGATGCCGATGTACGGCCTTCCGCTGGCGACCGTGGCATCGACCGCACTGGCCCACTGCCTCAGCTCTGGGAACGCTTCGAGGTGCGTCTTGCCCGTGAGGTCGCGTTCGCCGATGGCCGCTCGCGCACAGGCGTTGTACCACTCGATGCGCTGCTCGCTTCCGTGCTTGACCACGACCAGCACGGGAGCGTTCATGAGCGCATCGCGGAAGTCATGCATGTTGCCAACTTGTATTGCCGATTTCGCGGCCCGCGCGCTTGGGATGCGAACCGGCGCTCGCGCTCGGGTGGTCCCCTGGACGGTCCTCGACGACAAGGTAATGTGCGCTCTTCGAGGATGCAGCACGGCGACGAGCACGAAGTACACGCGGGCCGGGAAAGATCGGCCGGAGCACGCAACGGAGAGGTCTTGCCCAGCTGGGAGTCTGCGTTCCGTGAGCTTCTCGAGCTGGCGCCCGATGCGGTCATGATGAGTGATGCCGAACACCGCATTACCGACGTCAACATCGCGGCGTGCCGGCTCTACGGATACGACCGCCACGAGCTTGTCCGCATGACCTGGTACGACCTCGTGGAACCGGAAGAAGCGTCGAGGTTCGTCCGCGAGCTTCCTTTTGTCCGTGACATCAGCGAGCGCAAGCGCGCAGAGCGCGAACGCGAGGAGTCGCTGTCGTGGATGCGCGCCGTTCTCGAGCAGTGTCCCGTCGCGTTGGGGCTCTTTCGCGGACCGCAGCGGAGCGAGACGTCCGCGTTGCGGACGCGCTGCTTGTACCCGAGGCGCTTCAGGGACGGCGAAACAGCAGGCCGTAGACCAACTGAACGGCGTCGCCCACGTCCCACAACCAGGGCGCCGTCAATCGAGGCGCTCGCACCATCGACGCCATGCCGGGGAATTGCAATTGCTCGAGCAGCGTCGTCGGGTGGGGTTGCAAGGCGAGGGCTCCGGCCGCTACCTCAGCGTCGACGGCGGCCGCGAGCTCCCCCGCGCAGACATTCGCGAGCGCCGAAAGCCCGGGCGCGTCCTTGGACGACAGCACGTCGAAAGCCAGCACGCCGCAACCGCCAGCGCGCGCGCTGGCCACCAGCGTCGCAAGGTGAAGCGACGTGATGGCGGCGTCCAGCCGCCGCCAGTTGAGCCGCGACGTGACCCAGGCGCGCTCAAATGGGACGATCAACTGGCTCAGCACGCCGGTAGACAGCACCACGTCGAAGCGACGCCCCAACCGATCGACCGTCGCACGGGACGCATCGAACGCCGCCCTGCCCAGCGTGACGTCGTCGGGAAAGGACTCGCCCCAGTCGTCGAGGTGGCTCATGAAGCCGGACAGATCCACGGACGCGTGCGGGATTACCCGCTCGCGCACGGCCGCAGGCATGTCCTGACGCGCGCGCTCCAGCGCCTCGCCGTCCAGGTCGACGAGGTGGACTTCGCGAAACGTCTCGGCAAGGCGTAGTAGATCGACGTCGGAGCCATTTCCGGCGCCGAAAATGGCGAGGTCGCTCGATGACGCGGCGGCGGCCGGCACCGTCTCGGCAGCCAAGGCCATCACCCGCTCCCGGTGACCCCGATACCGTTGCCAGCTCCCCGCCAGCCGCCGGTTGATACCACGCAGGTAGTCTCGGGCCCGTGCTTCGCTGCTCGCGCACGCCACGTCGGTATCGCCGTGCCTGTCTGTCAGGTGGCGATCGAGACAGGTCAGCGAGCAGACCAAGACCATTTCGCCGGCCGCGGCGCACACGTCGCAGATACGGCGCATCTCGATCGCACAGCCACAACCCGCAACGACCCGCCGGGCGTCCGAGTCTCCCGTGGCCAGCGACCGAGAGCCCAACGCCGTACCTCCCGGACGCAAGGGTCAGAGCCCAGGCGCCGGCCCAGGGCAGTACTTCGTGCTGCCGTAGGTCGTGTCCTGACTGCCTGTCAGGACGTTGTAAACGGTGAGCAGGATCTGATTGTTCTCGATGGGCGCCGACGTGTAGTCGAGGAAGCGGCCCATCTTCAGCGCGCCCCCGGCGCCCCCCGCGAGGACGAAGGGGGCCCGGCTCGAGAGGTGAGCGGAGCCGTTGCCGAGTTCGTTCCACCACAGGATGAGCGTGTTGTCGAGCATCGACCCACCACCGACGTCGGTGTACTTGTCGAGCCCGCTCATGACGTAGGCCAGCTGCGTGCTGAACCAGGTGTTGATCTCCGTCATCTCCTTCAGCGCACTGGAGTGCGCGAGATTGTGGTGGGTATTGGTATGGCCAAGCCAGCTGAAGGTGACGCCTCCGGAGCCCATGGCGAACCAGAACCAGTTGACCACGCGCGTGATGTCACAACCAAGGGCAAGGATCATCAAATCCAGGTTCACCTGGGCCCAATTGGGTATATTCGAATTCAGAAGGCTGTAATTGTCGGCCGGCCGGGTGGGGATGGTGCATGCCATCTGTTGCTGTACGGCCGTCACCTGGGTTTCGACCTGGCGGATCGCCGCCATATGGTTGTCAAGACGGACCTTGTCGGCGGTGCCGACGCGCGCGCGCAGCGTCTGAAAGCGTTCGAGCGACGAGTCCAGGATGCTCTTTCGGAGTGCGCGCAGGTTATCGGCGGCCATCGTGTTTTGCGGCATGCCGCTCGCCGTGCCGTTCATGAACAGATAGTCGAACAGCGCAGACGGTTGCGAGATCGGCGGTATGAGTTGAGTCTGGTCCAGCCACGAGCCGATCGCCTGCAGCGCATTCCCGTCTCCGCTACCGGGGGGAACGACACCGGTCGGCAGAAGCGGGATTCGGGTGGCGCCACCGATTTTTTGGGCGACGAGCTGGTCGATCGAAGGGCCGCCCGGGCGCATCGTGTTGAAGCTCTGGGGCTGCGTGAACGGCATGCCGCTGGTCATCGCGGCAAACGAACCTTGATGACCCCCGTACACAGGATCCTTGCCTGCGTCGTTGTTGACCCCGTCGAAGAGAATGAGTTTGCTCTGGTAGGGCTGCAGCGGGACGTGAGCTGTATTGAGGGTGAAGTTTGTCTCGGTCCCGGTGGGGTACCAGTATTGCGGCATTTGGCCGTTGGCCGAGTACCAGAGAACCAGCCGCTTCGGAGGGGCGGCCGTCTGAGCAAGAGCGCGACTTGGCTGCATCGCCTCGAGAAACGGCAGGCCGATGGCGACGCCACCTGCGCCTCGGAGGACTGCCCGTCGTGATATCGTCTTGAACATCACAGTCCTCCTTGGGGAACCTTGCGATACAGGAAGGTCGCCGTCTGCGGGAGCACGCGCACCAAGGCCAGCTCGCCCCCCTGCTTCAGGGCATCGTGCAATTGCGTCAACGCGCACGTATCGCCGACGCTCATTCCGGAGTCGCGGCCGAAGGCGAAGCGGAACCACTGGGTGGTCGCGCACTTCATGGCCTCCTCGCTGCTCGCCAGTCTTGTTCCGAGCTCGACAGGCCCATTGAAACTGCCGGCGACGTCCGACCCCGTGATCATGCCCGACTGGTCGACCGGCTGCCCCATGTCGGTCGTCCGCCATGCGCCGGACGCGTCGAAGCCTTCAAATCCGAACCCAACGGGATCCATCATCCGATGGCAACTCGCGCACACCGGGTTGGCGACGTGGTTGATCATCGCTTCCCGATTGGTTTGATTGGGTTTCGGAACTGGCGGAGTGATGTTGGCGTTCGGCGGCGGCGGCGGGAGCTGCTCACAAAGCAGCATTTCGCGGACGAAGATGCCCCGCTTGGTGGGCGACGTATTGTCCATATGCGCATTCGCCGCGAGCAGGCCGCCCGCGGTCAGGATACCCGACGCCGGGCGCCCTCCCAGCATCGCCTGGTCAACGCGCGCGAACGTCGCGGTCCGGCCGGTCACCCCATAGAACTGGCCAAGCACGTCGTTCATGAACGTGTAGGGCGCCGTGAACAGCGTGGCGACTTTGCCATCGCCATGGAAGACGATGTCATTGACGAGCGCGAGAACCTCCTGGTGCATGGCCGTCGCGACCGCGGTCGAAAAAGCCGGGAAGACGTTCGGATCCTTTTCTTGCGTATCGATATTGGCGAGCTGCAACCACTCGTCGTGGAAGCGGAGGACCATCTGCTGTGCCCGTGGCTCGTTCAACATGCGCATCACTTGCGCCGAGACGTCGGCCGCCGTTTGAAGCTTGCCCGCCTGCGCCGCGGCAAAGAGTGCATCATCGGGCATGCTGTTCCACAGGAGGTAGGAGAGGTGCGTGGCCATGTCCCAGGCGTCCAGAGGCACCACCGTTTGGCTTCCGACAGCCGGACTCAGCTCGAAGCGGTACAAGAACTCGGGCATCTGCAGGACGGCCGCGATGACGGCCTGGACACCCGAATTGAAATTCCCCTGGTTACGGCCCACCTGCCAGATCGACGTCAACGTCTGCGTTTGATCCGCGTCGAGGGGGCGGCGAAAGGCCTTGGCCCCGAACGAAGAGATGAACGTCGTCGCACACGCCTGTTCGCCCGCGGCGACGGGATCGCATGTCAAAACTTTGGAGAGGCGATTGGCCACGGTGTCGGCGGCGATCTTCTCGGCCGCGACAAGGTACTGTTGCACCAGCGCCGGCGGCGTCTCCTGCGCCGCGGCGTTGTCCAGAAACGGGAAACCTTCCGTGGTCAGCTCGACGGGGAACGAGAGATTGAGTTGGGAGACGTCTCCGAGCAGGTCCGTTACTGTGTTGATATACTCGGCATTGGTGAGACGCCGCAAAGCCGTTTCGTCGACGTCGCCAGGGGGGCCGCTGCAACTGTCGGCGGTGGGACCGCCGGCCGCACCGCCGGCAGGCGCGCCGCCCCCAGCGCTGCCGCCGGAGCTCGTGCCGAGAGCCGATGGGCCGCCATCACCGATCATCCCGGTACAGCCCGCAGCCCACAGGCAGGACATGGCCAGGACAGAGATCCTTTGCATCTTCATGAAAGCCCTCCGCAATCGTGCTTCCCGGGTGACGTTTCGTGGGTTTCTTCGGGCAGTGGCACGGAAGCCAACGCTGATGCTGCAGTCAGATTGGAATCACTGGGATCGGTCCCGCTTAAAGATGGCCTCGACCCTCGAGAACGGGTCGGGGGCTACGTCTCTTCTGTCCCACACCGGGTCAGCCAAGTCCTGCCTGCCGTTGCACCTCGCGAAATGTGCCATTGCATATCGCGAAAATGTGCCATGAAGACCTGAACGCCTCGAGGGTGCTCGATGAACCGACGCTGCTTGCAATCGCTCCCCCTTGCGGTGGCCATCGAAGGCTGCACGGCTTGTACGAGCTCGAACGGCAGGGGTGTTCCGGACTCCGGCGCTGGCTCCGACTCGGCGACGCTCGCTGCGCCCGGCGACGAATCCGTCGGCGAGGCATCGTCCGACGCACCGGTGTCTTCCGGCGACGCGTCGCTCTCGGAGGCGGGTTCGGACGCGAGCGCTGCCGACGGAGCCCCGGCCGGTCCATCGATGGCGAGTTGCCAGGCGAGCGGTCCCGGACTTGCCAACTGCGGAGCCCGCGGCGAGAGCTGCTGCACGAGTTTGGAAGTGAGCGGCGGAACGTACTACCGGACGTACGATCCCATCGACGGCGACGGCGCCGTTGGGCTCGCCCCGGACGGCGGACCAACCGGTGAGGCAGACCCCGCGACCGTGAGCACCCTTCGCCTCGACAAATACGTGGTGACCGTCGGTCGTTTCCGTCGGTTCGTGAGCGCCTGGAACGCGGGCTACGTGCCGCCGGTGGGCTCGGGCAAGCACAGCTACCTGAATGGCGGCAACGGTTTGAATGCCACCGGAGGCGGCTACGAGCCCGGGTGGGTAGCCGAGGATGACAGCAACGTCGCGCCGACCGACGGTAACCTGAGCTGCGATCCGCTCTTCGCCACCTGGACGAACGCGGTAGGCACCCAGGAGAACCTTCCGATCAACTGCGTGAACTGGTACGAGGCGTATGCGTTCTGCATTTGGGACGGCGGATCTCTGCCTAGCGAAGCCGAATGGGAATACGCGGCGGCAGGAGGGAGCGAGCAGCGCGCCTATCCATGGGGTTCGGCGGCGCCCGGGACGGGGTGCCCCGGAGGCTGCCAGTACGCGATCTACGATTGCGACTTCCCGAACGGCTCAGGGAGCTGTACGGGCGTGGAGAGCATCAGTCCCGTAGGGTACGCGTCGCAAGGAGCTGGGCTCTGGGGGCAGCTCGACCTGGCAGGAGAGGTCTTTGAGTGGACCCTCGACTGGGACGATCCGTACGTCAATCCATGCGCCGATTGCGCCGACCTTGCGGCCTCCCCTTCCTCCTCAAGGGTGCTCCGGGGCGGCGCCTACTACTACTTCGCATCGACGTTGCTCCCCTCGAATCGGCTCGGCATCCCTCCGACGTACCGTGGCAACTACATCGGATTTCGTTGCTCACGGAGCCCGTAGGCTGCAGTCCCTTCGACCGCCAAGCGGCGCGCCGCGGCGGCGAAAAGCTCCATCGAAGGCGCTCGGCAGGGAATGCGGCTCACGTGCGGCGCCGAAGGACGAATGGATAAACGAGATACGTGAGGTTTTTCGGGCCGCACCAAAGCCATGGCTCCCCGAGTGTGGGCGGCTGACAGGTGGCGGCGAGCTCGGGGTCACCGCCCAGGACATACTGCACGAGCTCGGGATTGGTCACGGTGTACGCCCGCCGCTCGGCGGCGAGCGCCGCCACCAATCGCCGCAAGTCGTCGCCCGGTTGGAGCGCGCCAAGCGGAAAGAACAGCGACGATGTGAGGTCGGACACGAGCAGGGCGGAACCGCCGGGGCGGATGAGCCGCAGAAGCGTCCGCAGGTGTATCCGCAGAAGTGCCTGCTCGAGCATCGGCAACCCTTGACCGCCACCCGACACGAAATTTGCGAGTGCCCAGGACATCTGACTCGCCACACAGCACGAAGCCACGACGTCGAAGTTCGAGGGCAGCTGCTGCAATACCTTCGCGGTGCCCTCGGCGACCATCGCGTCGGCGGCAGGCCAGTTCGGCCGGCCGAGCTGGTGGTAGAGCCCCGAGAGGTCCACGGGGGCGTGGCTGCGCAGCTTCCCCTTCACCGCGGGATCTTGCCGTTCGATCGCGGCCGCCACGGCTGCGGGGTCGATGTCCACGAGATGGATCTCGTCGAAGCGCGTGCTCAGCGCCTCGAGGTCCAGGTCGTTGGCGTTGCCGGCGCCGAGCACGGCGAGCCGACCGCCCCCGGCAGCGTCCGCGTTGGGCGCTAGCGCCAGGATCTCCGCGGTCACCCGTTCGCGGTGGGAGCGGAAGCGGT
>CALKVG010000388.1 GCA_937998045.1 uncultured Myxococcales bacterium | reverse complement strand
TTGTGCGCTCATCGCCCTCAATCAGGCGTGACTCCGTTTTCGGACCGGCTCTAAGCCCGCGATGGCCGGTGCCGCGGTGAGCAGGTCGTCGTGGCGGCGTCCTCAGCGCTCGTCGAGCCACTCCATTTCGAGCGCGAGCGTGCCCGATGCACGCTCGCTCTTATCGAGTCGTACGACACCGGTCACCTCGGTCAGGTCGTAGACCGCATACGCGGAACCCTGCGCCGAATCCAGCCACGGGTCGGAGGCGGTGCAGATGTCCGGCAGCCCGTTCCAGACGACGCGTCCGCGCAAGGGACCGAGGACAAACCCGTGCAGCGCGCCGCAGTTCTTGTAGCTGGCCTCCCATCCGCGCGTGCACCATCGCAGAAAGGACCCGGGCGTCAGCCCCAAGAGGCGGATGCCCGTGCGCATGATGGGGCCGAAGAACGGTCCGCGCAGCGCCCCCGCGAAGGCACGTCGGTAGTAGTCGTGCGACCTCACCGGTCCAAACGTCTGCGACATGACGTCGGCGAAGAGCACGTGATATCGGGCCGGGAGCCAGTCGAGGCGCGAAGCGCGCTCTATGGTGCGCAGGACCTCCGGTGCGACGGCGGCGAAGAACGTGGCGCGCCACGGATCGTCTTCGCGCTGGATGTTGGCCACCCACTCCTGAAGGTGGCCCGCCCGAACGAGCGGCTCGGTCTCGCTGGACATGGGGCGACTCTATCCAGCGTACCTCACCCCATCATCAAGGGGGCGTGCAGGCCGCGTGCCGAGCGGTCCCGAGATCGGTGCTCACGAGCTGGCATTCGCCCAGTCCCTGCGCCTTGCAGTCGACGGCGAACGGTGCGCCGCGGGCGCAGCCGATGGCCCCTCCCTCCGCGCAGCGGTCGCCTGCGCACGCCGCAGGCGCGAGCGAGCATGGACTCGTCCAATCGAAGTCCGGGGACAGTCGGCCGCTGACGCAACCGTCCGGCGTGCCGAGGAGCGCCTGGCAGTCGACCGTCTCGGTCACGCCGCTGGGGCACGACTCGGCGCGCCCTCCCGTGCAGTGGGCCGTACGGTCCGGTGGGCACGCGCCCGCGTCACTCTCGGCGACGCAGGCAACCCACTCGACCTGGCTCGCGGACGGAAATCCGTCGCAGCGCTGCGCGCCGTTGCTCGCGCAATCGATCCCGATATCGCCGCCGTCGCACCAGCGAAGCTGGTTGCCGAAGCACTCGCTCTGCGCGCAGGTCAGGCCCGTGCCGTCGCCGGCGCACGCCGCGCGCGTACCGTCCGTCGCGCAAGTCTGCCCCCAGAGCGCGCAGTTCTCGGCGGGCGCGGCTCCGTCGAGGTGCCCCGGGGCACACGCCAGTCGTACGTTCTCGCCACCGGACGCTCCGGGCCCGGCCGCGCAGGTCTCGTACGTGCCTTCGGTCGCGCACGTCGAAGCTACGTCCGGCAGAACGCAACGCGCGACATCGGCGCACGTCTGCGCTCGCCACAAGCAGTCCCAGCGCTCCAGGGCCTGCCCCTTCGGGCGATGGTTCGGGTTCGCGGCGCAGTCGTAAGCCAGGAGCGCCTGGAACATGCACGGCCCGAATGCGTTGCCCCCCATCGGCGTCTCGCACGCCCCGAGCCAGGCGCAGGCGTGCTGCGCGTGTTCCCGCGCTTGCGCAGGCGACCACGCGCAGAAGTCGGTCGGTGGTGCGGCGTCCGTGCCGCCTTGTGGCCGGCATCCCGGATCGCCGGCGTCGATTTCGCACGCCGTGAGGATGTCCGCGGTGGAGTGGAACAGGTCGAAGCAGGCTGCGCTCGCCGCTCCGGCGAGAAACGCAGACACGATGGACAGCGGGATCGCTGCGGCTCTGCGCATGTCAGAAGCTCGTCCCGACCGCGAGCGTGCCCGGACCGACCATGAGCTGGGCGCTGTAAGGTCGCGCGTCAGGCGCCCGCTTGAGCCAGAGGACGACCGCGACGGTGCCCGCGGCGGCCGCCCCGAGCCAGGAAATGGCCGCCGCGTAATCCCATGCACGGACGGCATTCTTCTGCGACTCGCAGGCATCGGGTGCGGGATCGAAATCGGTGGCGCACGCCGTGACCGCGTTCCCGTGCTGCGAACCGGCCATGAGGTAAGCGCCGACCCCGGCGGCCACCAGCGCCACGCCGACGGCGGTCATCACGACTGCACCCGTGCGGTTCGCGCTGCGGGGCCCACCCGCGGTTCGATCGGCGGCGACCTCGCCTCCGTACGATGAATTCGGCGCGAGCGCCACGGCACCGCCGGCGGACGCAGGGGGCGCAGCGGAGACCTTCAGGTCGAGGACCAGGGACTCGCCCTCGCGCAGGTTGGCGTCAGCCCCGGCAGGTGGTCCATCGGGGACGTTCGCCTCGGCGTGGTGCTGGCCGGGATCGACCGGGATGGGCGCCGCCATTGAGTCCGCGGTCACTATCGTACCGTCGAGAGTGACTCGGACATCCCGCCGCGGCGGCACCACGCGCACGGTGAGTCGCGGTACCCGCGGGTTGAGCGCGCTCATTTGTTTTCCTACGAGGCGAAGGACATCCTCCGCGTTCTCCGTCTGCGCCTGCTGCTCTGCGGCCGCATACGTACCGAGCGCCGTGGCGAGCTGCCCCAGATGCTCCTCGCACAGCGCGATGTGGTAGCGCACCCCGGCCGTGAGGCGCACCTGCGAGACTCGCTGCAGCGTGTCGAGCGCTTCGGCCCAGCGGCCGGCGTCCTCGTCGCGCTCCGCCCGGGCGAACAGCTCGCGCGCGGCTCGGAGCTGCGCGTCGGTCGGATCCGCCCGTGCCGGGCAAGGGGCGAAACACGCGCCAAGGAGGCACGCGCCGATGCCCCAGGCTCTTACCGGCCGCCGACGACGCACGCCCGAGACCCGAACGGCACTAGCCGCCGCCTCCTGGGGCACCGCCGCCGGTACCTCCGCCGGGGGTGCCTGAGTCTCCGCCGCTGCTGCTCCCACCTCCGCCGCCCCCGAGCGCTCCGAGCGCTCCGATGCACTGCGAGCAGTTGGATGTGACGCAGCCGAACAGCCCCGTGAGCTGGCCGAGTGCCTGCATATCTCCGTTTGCACATTGCAAGACGCATCCGATGTTCGGTGCGCCGCCTGAAATGCACATGGTCACCGCACACTGGAGCGTGGTCTGGCAGGCGGAGGCCGTCAGACACGAGAAGACCTGCGAGCCGCATTGCTGCGCGAGGCACGCCCCGCAGTTCACCAATCCGCCGGCATCGAACCCGGCCGGGCCGGCGGCCTCCGTGACTGGGGCGTCCACCGGCGCTTGGGCGTCCACGCCCGGGGTGACGTCTACGGCGGCGTCCAGCTGCGCCTCGACCACGACGATGTCGAGCGGGCCACGCGCTCCGCATCCGGCGACGAGCGAAGCGCCAATCAGGACGGCTGCGCATGCGGTGCGGCGGAGGGAGGACGAGTTCTGCATGGCGTGCGTCCGGCCAGCGGGTGCGGCGCAGCCTATCAACTCAGCCGCTGTTCCGCGATAGCTTTCGCTATCCGAGATGGCCCACTCTTCGCCCCTTGTCGTGTCCCATCCCGCCGACGCGCGGTCGGCCTGTGACCAGGCACGCGCTGCCGGTCTGGCCGTCGCTTTCGTTCCGACCATGGGAGCCCTGCACCGCGGGCATCTCGCACTGGTCGCCGAAGCACGCAAGCGCGCGGCGTTCGTCGTCGTGTCCGTATTCGTGAACCCGACGCAGTTCGGTCCGAACGAAGATTTCACGCGATATCCGCGCGACCTGGAGGCGGACGTGGCGCGGCTGGATTCCCAGGGGGTGGACATCGTCTTCGCGCCCGCCGTCCAGGATATGTATCCACCCGGGGATGAGACGCGCGTGCGTCCGGGGCCACTCGCAGCGCCGCTCGAGGGCGCTTTTCGGCCCGTCCACTTCGAGGGCGTCGCGACCGTCGTGGCAAAGCTTTTCGGCGTCGTCGGTCCGTGTGCGGCGATCTTCGGGCGCAAGGACTACCAGCAGCTCCTCGTCGTTCGGCGGATGGTGCGCGACCTTTTTTTGCCCATCGAAGTCGTCGGCTACCCCATCCTGCGCGAGCCGGACGGCCTCGCGATGAGCTCGCGCAACGTTTACCTGTCGATCGAGGAGCGGGCGCGAGCGCTCGCGCTCGTGGGCGGGCTCGACGCTGCCGTACGTGAATTTGCCCGCGGACAGCGGAGCGCCCGTGAGCTCGAACGGGTCGCACGCGAGCCGATCGAGCGGGCCGCTGCCTCCATCGATTACGCGGAAGCTCGGGACGCCGACACGCTCGCCCCCATTCAGGGTGACATCGTGGGGCGAGCCGTCCTGGCCATCGCCTGCCGCGTCGGCACGACGAGGCTCATCGACAACGTCGTTCTCGGTGAGGACGCCCCACCGCTCGAGCCGACGCGCCCGGGAGCGCCCTCGTGAGATCGGAGCCGGCCGGGGTTTCCGCCCCCGCTCAGTTGCGCTATCCGGTGCGCGGGATGGGACCCAAGGCTGGTCGTTTCGTAGTGCTCGAGGGGATCGACGGATCCGGGACCACGACGCAAGTCGCCCGACTTGCGGAGAGGCTTCGCGCCGCGCGTATCGTCGTGCGGTCGACCCGTGAGCCAAGCGACGGGCCGGTCGGCACGCTCGTCAGACAGGTCCTTACCGGTCGCGTTATCGTGCCGGGTGGGCGCGCTCCCGGCTGGGCGACGATGGCGTTGCTCTTCGCCGCCGACCGGATGGAC
>CALKVG010000387.1 GCA_937998045.1 uncultured Myxococcales bacterium | reverse complement strand
GCTTGTCCGGATCTGTGGAGGGGGTGATCAGCGATGGTCATCTCTACTCCGACTGTGCTTCGAAGAGTGGGCCTGGGGCGTTGGTGCCTGCGTTTGAGCGAGCGTTGGAGTTCGTGCCGCCTGCGCTTGGACCTCGGCCCGCTTCAGGCGGCCCTGACCGTCGCCGCCGACTTGCGCCTTGCTTGTGAAGGTAAAGTCGGTGACGCCGAGGATCTTGAGCTCCGCTCGCCCGGTGTTGTGCGACTGATGCATCGTCCACCTCGGCACGAACACGCACTGGCCCGCGCGGACGGCGACTCGGTGGTCCCCCACGGTGATCGCCCCTTCGCCGGCGACGACGTAAAAGAGCGACTCGTGCGCGTGGCGATGGTGCTCGCTCGACTTCCCCGGCGCGACACGCACGATCCGGGGGTCGAGCACCTGGCAGGGGAACGGCAGACGATCGACGGTGAAGGCGATCGCCAGCCGATCGATGCGGTTCTCGTAGAGCGGTTTCGCAGCGTCGGCCAGGGCGTCGAACGCGAGGTCGTCCTTCTCCTGCAGGAGCGCGGTGCGCGACTGGACACGCTCGAGCGTGCCGCCGAGGCGTGCTGCCACCAGCGCGTCGAAGACGCCTTCCTCGAGCTCCCGCCACAGCTCCGATGCCCGGGCGCTTGCCTCTTCGTCGGCGGGCGGTGCCGCGGGCAAGTCGGTCGGGTCCACGGCTCGTGCGAGCTCGGCGAGCCCCTCGCGGAGCGCCGCTTGAGCGAGCGCAAGGCTCGTGGGCCTCGCGACCGCGATCGCCGCGCCGAGAATCGGAGCGCTTCGATCGCCCCGCGCGATCACTCCCATTTCGAGCGCGAAGAGGCGCGCCGGTGCAACGGGCTTTCCTTGGGTTAGGTTGCGCGAAGGAAGGCCAGAGGCGACGCGCACCGCGTCGAGGGCGTAGGAGATCGCGAGGACCGCGAGGGCGAGCTCGTCACCGCGAAGCGCACCCGTCGACGCGAGCTTCACGAGGCGGGGGATCCGGGCGCGGATCGGAGGGAGTTGGTTCGTCATGGTCGTCATGGGCATCTCCCGTCGTTCAAACCGCCGCCGCGCGGAGCGCGGACTTCAACACCTTGCCGATGGCATTGCGCGGCAACGCCGGGAGCACATGAAGCGTCGTCGGACGCTTGTGGGCTTCGAGCCCGAGTTGCCCGAGGAGGGCATCGGCACCCGCAGTGGCTCCCGCTCGCAGGGCCACGAAGGCCACGATCCGATCGGCGCCGTCGTCCTTCACGCCGATCACCGCGGCCTCGCGCACGTCGGGCTGCTCGAGCAGCGCCGCTTCGATCTCACCCGCGGCGACCAGGCCTGCTTTGCTCCGTATCAGATCGATCGAACGGCGCCCGACGATGCGGAGCGTGCCGACGGCGTCCATCACGCCGAGATCGCCCGTGTAGAACCATCCGTCGTCGTCCTTGGCGGCGCGCGTCGCGTCGGGGCGGTTGAAGTACTCCGCGAAGACGTTCGGGCCGCGCACCGCGATTTCGCCCGGCGCCCCCGTGACGGTCTGGCGATGATCGTCGACGAGGCGGATCTCGACGCCGTCGAGCGCCGTGCCGACGTGGCCGGGGCGGCGCTCGCCGCGCACGCGTGACGACGCACCGATGAGCGCCTCGGTCACTCCGTAGCGCTCGATGACCCGATGTCCGGTGGTGCGCTCGATCCGCGCGTTCTCGCGCACCGGGAACGGCGCTGATCCCGTCACCAGGAGCCGGGCGCGGGCAATCGCCGAGGCGCTCGCGGGGTCACGCTCCGCACGCTCCCCGATCTCCTGCAGCTGCGCGGGCGACGCATAGAGCACCGTCCCCGAGCAGACGAAGCGAGAGGCGATCTCGGCGGCGTCGAAGCGCGCCAGCGCATCGAGCGTCGCGCCGGCGCGAAGGGCTCCGAAGAGGCCGAACACCAAGCCGTGCGCGTGGAAGAACGGCAGCGCGTGCACGATCACGTCGTCGCTCGACAGCTCCCAGGCGAGCGCGAGCGCGTCGAGGTTCGACGCGAGGCTGACGCCGGTGTGAACGACTCCCTTCGGTTTCCCCGTCGTCCCGGACGTGTAGAGGACGAGCAGCGGGGCCGCAGGGTCCGGTGCTGGGAGCGGCGTCGCAGAGCCGTCGTCGCCGAGCGCGATCGGGCGGGCGATCGAGGCGCGCGACTCCGGCAGGCCGACGACGCCGCGAAGGCTCGCGTCGCTCACGACGTGATCCAGATCGGCGTCGCTGCTGGCGGGGTTGATCGCGACCGAGACGACGCCGGACAGGGCATGGGCGACGAACGCGGTGGCCGTCGCGACCGTGGGGGTAGCCCACACGCCGACGCGGTCGCCGGCGCGGATACCGGCCGTGAGGAGCGACCGCGCATGTCTGCGCGCGCGGTCGGCTAGGGTTGCATAGGAAACCCGCGAGTCACCGAATCGTACGGCGTCGCGGGCGGGGGGCGAATCGAGCGTGGGAATCAACATGGGTGGAGCTTGCGAGCGCACCGTTGGAGCGGGCGTTGAAGCCACCGTTGGAACGCGTACCGCCTCCCCCCCCGCGGGCAGGGCAGGGCACGTCAGCAGGCGAAGCCGTCCACGACGGCCTCGCCTGCTGCTGTCGGCGCGGATCGGGTCTGCGATGGGGTGGGTTGGCGGACAATCCAGGTCAAGACGCGCACACGTCTGGAATACCCATTTCAGAAACTACGAGCGCGCTTCACTCGACCGCTTGCCGCGGCAGCTCGACGACGAACGTCGAGCCCACGCCGGGCCTGCTCTGAACCGAGATGCGGCCGTGGTGCGCTTCCACGAGCTGCGCCGTGATGTACAGCCCTAGACCCAAGCCGCGGATCGTACCTGCGGCGACGCCTCGCTCGAACGGCCGGAACAAGCGTCGCATCAGCTCGGGGCTCATGCCGGCGCCGTGGTCTTCGACCCGCAGGGTCGCGGCGTCGTCGCTCGCCTCGACGGCCACGACGACCGCCTTGCCCTCGCCGTACTTGATTCCGTTCGACACGAGGTTGGTGATCACCTGTTCGATGCGGAACGGGTCCCAGCACCCCACGACCGACGACGGCGCGTGCACGACGACCTCGACCCCCCTGGCCACCAGCTCGTCGCGGAACCGTGCGACGACGCGGTGCACGGCCTCGACCAGATCGAGCAGCTGCGGAGCGAGGCGTAGCCGGCCCGCCCGGATCCGCGAGACGTCGAGCAGGTCGTCGATTAGTTTCGCCAAGCGGTGGGCTTGTGTCTCGCCGGCCACCACGCGGCTCGTCAGCGATTCCTTGCTGAAGTCCGGCCTGGCGAGCTGCCGGCGCATCGCCATGATGTTCAGCTGCAGCGCCGACAGCGGGCTCCCGAGCTCGTGGGCGGCGATGGCGAGGAAGCGCTCGCGCAGCAAGATGGCCTCCTGGGCCTGGCGATAGAGTTGCCCGTTCTCGACGGCCAGCGCCGTGCGGCGCGCAAGCGCCTCCGCCACGGTCACGTCGGCCGCTGCGTAGGCGTGGTCTGGGCGGGCCGACGCGAAAATGATCGCGCCCAGCGTGCGGGATGCCCGGCTTAGCGCCACCGTGATGGCCGACTCGGTGCCGAGCTCGCGCAGAAGGCGCAGCAGCTCGGAGCGGACTGCGCCCGGCTCGAGCTCGTCGGGGATCACCCGCCCAAGCAGCTCGGATTGTCCGGTCGACAGCACGGCCGACAGGCGCAAGGGGAGCCCGCCGGGCTGCGGGAGCAAGCGGTCCAGGTCCGTCTTGAGCGCCGCCTTCGCCGGTTCGCGATGGCAGAGGGCGGCGCAGCGCACGCTCTGTTCGCCGTCGTGCAGAAACACCGCGCACCAGTCGGCAAACTCACGCGTGGCGATCGCGCCGAGCTCGCGCAATGTCTCGTCCGGGTCGAGCGTGCTCCCCACCATCGAGCCAACCTCGATAACGAGCCGCGTCGCGGCCTCCTCCCGCTTGCGTTCGGTGATGTCCGAGAACACCGCCGCTGCGGCGACGATGCGTCCTTCAGGGTCGCGCACGGGCGATGTCTTGACGACGACGTAGGCCGGCCGCCCGTCGGTCTGCGGAAGCTCCACCTGCTCCTCGATGGGGCCCGTCCCCTCGCGGATGGCGCGCATCATCGGGCGCTCCGAGGGCGCGCACAGTCGACCGTTCGGCCGCAGGCTCGCCGAGGGCGCGGATTCGTCCGTTGTCGCCCCGATGCGAACCCTGGAGCGAAAGAGCTCTTGCGCCTGCCGGTTGGCGACGAGCACCCGACCGCTCGGCGCCTCGACGACGACGACGCTCTGGGGAAGCTGATCGAGCACCGACCGGAGCAGAATTCGCTCCTCGACCAGACGCTGGAGCGCCTGCTCGCGCTCCTCGTCGGCCTCGCGCTGGCGCGAGATGTTCGCCATCACGCCGCGCAGGAGCGGCGTGCCGCCGGCGCGCGTCTTCGGTGACGCGAAATTGCGTACCCAAACGATGTGCCCGTCCGCCGCGACGACGCGATACTCCGACTCGCATTCCTTGCCCGCGTCCGCGGCCTCTCGCGCGCGGCGCACGGTCGCCTCGCGGTCGTCGGGGTGAATGAGGCTCTCCCAGAAGCCTGGCTCGTGCCAACGCTCGAGCGGATAGCCCAACATCTCCTCCGCTCGGCGGCTCACGTACGTGAACTGCCGCGTCTCGCTGTCGGCCTCCCAGACGATGACGTCCAGATCTTCGACGAGATCGCGCAATCCGCGCTCGGTCTCGCGTAGCTTCTGGTCGTTGCGGCGCAGTTCGATCGCGATGCCCGCGAGACGCGCGAACGCTTGCACGAGGTTCAGTTCGTCGGAGCTCGGGCGCCGCGGCTTATTGTAATAGAGCCCAAAGGTACCGAGAAGTTCACCTTCGCGGCTGAAGAACGGCACGGACCAGCACGCCGCAAGATCGTAGCGGCGGGCGATGTCGCGGTAGTTCTTCCAGAGCGGGTCGGAGGCCACGTCTTCGGCGACGACCACCTGGCGCCGGTGGGCCGCCGATCCGCATGACCCGAAGCCCTCGCCGATGATCACGCCATCGACGGCGCTGTTGTACGCATCGGGGAGGTGCGGCGCAGCCGCGAACCGAAGGCGGTCGCCCTCGGCGAGCAGCACCGAGCCCTTGAGCCCGGGCGCGAGGTCTTCGATGGACAGGATCAAGTGCTCGAGCGTGCTGCGCAGCGCGAGGCCGTTGGCGACGTCGTTCAGGAAGGACGTCTGCGCGGCGCAGAGCCCTGCGGTCAAAGCTGATTCGGAGTTTTCTGCCACGTCGATCGCCCCCCCCGTCTCCAAGAAGCACCCGCACACGCAAAGGAAATGCGGATTGCCGCGCACGGCGTCAAGCTGGGCTCTCTTGACGGCAGGCCGGCCGTCGGCTGCGCTCTCGATAGGACGTTCGGCAGGGCTCCCACGGTCGCGCAAGATCTGAGAGCGGCCGATGGACATCCCTTGCATCCGGCGCCGAGGCGAGCGCCGTGCGTCTTTGCGCTCGACGCGGTGCCGGCCCAGGCGCCGGATCGCGAAGGCGGTGAGTACCGGATATTCGGCGCTGTGTCCGAATCGGTCGCACGTGCGACAAGCGTGTCATCCCCTCGAGCCCACCGAGGGGCACGTGTCGTGCTTATCGCGAAAATATGATCTTCGGGTCCTCGCGCACACTCGAGCGATTGATGGTTAACAAAATATTTTCTCTAATCCTGTTGACCGGCGTGGCCGCCGGTTTCGCCAGCCTTCCTGTCCCCGCGAGGGCCGATCCTTCGAAGCAGGAATGCGCGGAGGACGACGCGACGGCGCAGGCCATGCGCATGCACGGAAGCTTCGACGCCGCGCGCGAGGCCCTTCATCGGTGTGCGGTCGAGGCTTGTCCGGCGCTCGTGCGCGACGACTGCACGCGCCGCCTGCACGATCTGGAGCAAGTGCAGCCCAGCGTCGTGTTCCACGTCAGGGATCGGTCCGGAGTCGACCTCGTCGCCGTTCGCGTCACGGTCGACGGCACGTTGTTGACGGACCGCTTCGACGGAACGCCGCTCAAGCTCGATCCCGGAGCGCACCTTTTCACGTTCGAGGCATCGGGTGAAACCGTGAGCAAGACCTTGCTCGTACTGGAGGGTGAAGTCGCGCGACACGAGTGGGTGGTGATCGGAAGCGAAAAGACGCCGCCCCAGGCGTCGCACGCGGAGCCCCTCGCGTCGCCTCCTCGAGTTCCTCCGAGCTCCGGCTGGGGGTCGCGCGAGATCCTGGCGGTGTCTCTGGCCGGCATCGGTGTCGCCGGTCTGACCGGCGGCGCCGTCTTTGGGCTGCTTGCCAACTCTGCGTGGAACGACGTCAAGACTCTCTGCGGCGGAGACCCCAGTCGATGCACCCATGCGCCGGAGGCTCAGCAGTCGCACGCGACGGCCGAGACCGAAGCGACCCTCGCGACGGCTTCGCTCATCGCCGGAGGAGCGTTCGTTGCCGGCGGCGCCGTCGCGTATTTTTCACGCGGGAAACGGGAAGAGGACCATGCCGGTAGGATCGCGGTCGCTCCCAACATCGACGGGAGAAAGGTCGGCATCGTGGTCACGGGAGCGTTCTGATGATCTCGTGTGACGCGGCGCTGGCCGGAAGGATCGCGAAGCTCGCGCTTGCGATCTCGTTCGGAGTGTTGGCGGGCGGGTGCGCAGCGGCCCTCGGGATCACGGATGTCATTCCCGTTCAGGACGAGACCGGCGAGTCCGACACCGGCGCAGCGGACGCGAACAGTACCCCTACGACTGGCGCGTCGGACGCCAGCACTCCGCGCGATGACGGCGGGATCAGTGGGAACGAAGCCGCCGCGCCGGCCCCCTCGATGGATGGCGCCGAGAACGAGGCCGCCGTGCCCGGTCCCGCGATCGATGGCGGCGTCGGTGTCGACAGCGGCCTTCCGCTCGAGGCGTCGACGGAGAGCGGGTCGTCGGCGACGTACCCCGCCGTGGTGCTCGGCGACATGCCGCTTGCCTATTGGCGCCTAGGGGAGCAGACGGGCAGTGTCGCGCACGACGAAACCGGCCACGGGAACGACGCCAATTACCCGTCGACATGCGTGTTGGGTGTCCCCGGGGCGATCGCAGGCGACCCCGGTACGGCGGTCCAGTTCGACGGGGCGGATTGCGTTCTCAACGCGGGCACCGCGTTCGACTTTCCCGGGCAGGTCCCCTTCACGCTTGAGGGCTGGGTGAATCCGTCGGTCGTGGACGGCATGTATCGCACGATGGCGTCGACGCTGACGGAGCCCAACGGCGTGCCCGACGAGGGCACCTACGTCTTCATCGGAGGAAGTCCCGCCTTGGTGGGCTTCGAGCGATGGACCGCGGGCAATTGCGTCGTTGCCGTAAACTCGCCCAGCGTTCCGGTCCAGGGGAGTTGGAGTCACGTCGTCGCGACGTATGACGGGAATCTCGCGTCCCTGTATGTGAACGGCGCGCTCGTGGGTACCATCGATGGCAGCGGCGGTGTACCGCAGAGCTCCGTCCCGCTGCTTTGGGGGAGCGCCTTTCAGGGGCGCCTCGACGAGATCGCCGTATACGATCATGCGCTGCCTTCCGCGCGCGTGACGGCGCACTGGCAGGCGGCGCAATAGCGATTCCCTCGGAGCGCCGTCGTCTCAAATCTCCGCCTGGATCTGCGACCAGTTGATGGGGACCCAGGTCGTCGTCCCCTTCTTCTTGAAGGCATCGATCATCGTGAGCTCGACGTCGAAGATCAGATCGACCTCGCCGCCCTCCCCCGACCCTTCCTTCCGCGGGTCGAAGGCGATCTTCGTCGCGTTCTTGAGAGCGCGATCGCTCGTGTCTGCCCAGATTACCGGCTCGCGCAAGACCGCGCTGCGTGCCTCGGGAAACGGCGTGAACTTGTGCATCGCCGGGACGTTGATCCGATACACGTACTCGCGCGTGTCCGCGTAGCCCTGGCACTTCTCGTTGGGCGAGGCGGAGTGGACGTAGTCGTAGTTGTTCCGGACGTGTCCCTCGGCGAACCCGCGCGGATCGGCGACGATGCCCGCGATGGCCTTCGGCAGCGCCAAAAGGGGGTTCGTCCGAGGGCTAAAGCGTCCCTTGTGTTTCATCTTCCCGGGGGTGAGATCCACGGCGCGGTAAAGCAGCAGCGGCCCGAAGGTGACCTTCCAAGCGTCGGGGATCTTGCCGGTCGGCCCGAGGCCCGGCACAACGGGAGCTGGAACCACCGGACGGGCCGTCCGGAGGGTGGCCAGGCCCTTCTTCACCTCCTCGAGGGTCGCGTAGTTGGTTCCGGGCTTGCTCAGGTCGTTGAACTCCTTGAACGTGATCCCAGGCACGTTCGCCTGAAAGTAGGCGAGGTTCTTTCCCGTGAGCACTCCGGTGAAGGCGCACTGCACCACAGGGCCACTCGCCCCGGAGGACGCCGCCGCGCACACACGGGAGACGTGAGCCCCTCGGTGCGCCGCCGCCAGGAGCCCCATGCGATCGGCCTCGGCCTCGAGCTCGTCGTCCTGGACGACGGCGACGCCCCGGCCGAAGGGGTTGCTCACCCGCCCCTCTTGCTGCTGCAGAACGTGCGCGAGCTCATGCCCGAGCAGCCGTTGTCCCCCTGCAGTGTGAGGCTCGTACTGGCCGGGCGCGAAGAAGAGGTCGTAGCCGCAGGCGAAAGCGCGCACCCCGAGCGCGCTCGCGGCGCGCCCCTCGCTCACGCGAACGGCGGAGAAATCCGCACCGAAGACCGACTCCATTTTCCGGCGGACGTCGGGCGGCAGGGGCTCACCACCGCCGCCGCGCTGCCGCACGGCATCGATCACGAGCTCCACATCCCGGTGCTCCGGGTCGAGAGCTTCGACGTCGTTGCAGAGGCCTTCCAGGTCGAGGGCGCGCGCGTGTCTGAGACCGCAGCTCATGCGCAGCATAGTAAACGAACCTACGGCCAAACGGAGTTCGATCTTCTTCCGGACGGCTGTGAATGGCACGCGGCGCCCTGTCCTCCCAGGGCGTGCGCGTGATCGCCGAGGACATACCCCTCCCCCCGCGCGCACGTGGCTTCTCGCTGCTCCCCGAGGCGCGCGCTCCGCGGTGCACGCCTTGCAACCGGCGGCGGCCATGAACCTTCCACGCACCTTCTCGACGAGACCGTTGCACGCTCTGGTCGGACTCCCGCTGCTCGCCTGCGGCTCTCCCAGCTCGCCGGGAGCGACCGAGCATCCTCCGTCCTCCGCATCGAACGCTGTAGCGACCGAGGCTCTCTCGCCGGCGGCCGCAGCGCCGTCCGTCCACTGGGTCCCGTGCGGTGCCGACGCCCAGGCCCTGGGTGCGAGGTGCGGGCAGATCGCCGTGCCGCTCGATCGTCGCCGCCCCGGCGGCGTGCAGATCGACATCGACTTCGAGCTGTACGCTCACACGGCGGCCGGACCGGCCCAGAGCGCCATCCTGGTCAATCCGGGAGGGCCGGGCACCTCCAGCACCAGCCTTCGAAGCGTCTGGGTCGGCGCGTTCGGCGCGAACCTCGACGTGCACGATCTGCTCGTCATCGACGACCGCGGCAGGGGGCTCTCCGGCACGATCGACTGCGAGCCCTTACAGCACGCCACGGGCCGCTCTCTGGACTCCGAGGTCGCGCAGTGCGCCGCGCAGATCGGCGCGGCGGGCGACGTCGACTACGCGACGGGCGACATCGCGCTCGACACCGATGCCTTGCGCGAGGCGCTGGGGTACGACAAGGTCGACTACTACGGCGGGTCCTGGGGAGGCGTCGACGCCACCGCGTACGCGACGCGATTCGGCCAGCACGTTCGGTCGCTCATCCTCGACTCGGCGGAGGGTCCTAAGGGGCTCGTGCCGCTGCAGATCGAGCAGCACCAGGCCCGCGCCACGCTGGACGAGGTGCGCCTGGAATGCCTCCGCTCGCCGAGCTGCGCGCCGGATCACCCCGAGGCGAACGCCGAGTTCGCGGCCTTGGCCGAGGCGGTGCGCGATCGGCCCGTCTCGGGGACGGCCTTCGACCTCAACGGCAACGCGACGAACGTGACCTTCGACGAGAGGTTGCTGGTGACGATCGCGATCAACGGGACCAGCGCCGTCGACGGGACGCACGGACCGACGGGCGAGCTCCTCGCCGCGGGCGCATCCCTCGCGCAGGGCGATTCCGCCCCTCTGCTGCGACTCGGGGCCGAGGCGGGGGACGGGAACCTGCTCGCAGACGCGGGGCCGCCGGTGGACTTCTCGTGGGGAGCCTTCTACGCGACGGTGTGCTCGGATCTGGGCATGCCCTATTCCTGGGCGGTGCCGCGCGCGCAGCGGCTGGTCCAGCTCGGCGAGGCCATCGCGGCTCTCCCGTGCTCAGCGTTCGGCCCGTTCTCGGGGACGGCGGTGATCTCCGAGGTGGGTGGCAGCAACACCCGCCTTTGCGCGTCGTGGGAGGAGCCGACGCGGGCGCTGCCGGTGGTACCCGCCGGCGCGGTGTACCCGAGGGTGCCGACCCTGGTCGTCTCGGCGGACGTCGACGCGCTCGCTCCTCCGGAGCTCGTGAACCAGGAGGCCGCGCTATTTCCCGAGGCGACGAGCGTCACCATCTCGGAGGCGATGCACTATCCGGTCCTGAACGACCCGTGCGCGGCGCAGATCGCGACGACGTTTCTGGAGACGCTGAACGCAGGGGACACCACCTGCTCGAAGACGCCGACCACGGTCTGGCCGGCGGTCGGACGCTTTCCGCTGCTCGCCGCGAACGCGCGGCCGGCGGTTCCTGATACGAGCGGCACGAACACCGCGGGCGTCGCAGAGCGGCGGGTCGCGTCGGTCGCCGTGGCTACGGCGGTGGACGCGCTCAAGCGCGCGGTCATGTCGGGAGGACCGTCCGGCGTCGGCTTGAGGGGCGGCACCTTCACGGCCACGATCGCCGGCGGTGCGACGACGGTGGCGCTCACCGATTGCCTCTTCGCGCGAAACGTGACGGTCAGCGGCACGCTCGTATGGGGCGCCGACGCCTCGTTCGTCGCGGACTTGAAGGTCGGCGGAGCAGCGACCGGGGGCGGCACGCTGCACGTCGCCGGGGCGTGGGAGGCGCCGGGGCCTGTCGGGGACTTCGCCGCCACCGGGACGCTCGGCAGCAAGACGGTCGCGGTGGTCGTGCCCGAAGCGTGACGAAAACGATCGCCGTGCCGGCCGAGACCCGCGTACAGCGGGTGATCCGTGAATTCGGGGACGCAATCGAAGTCGGGATTCCGCTGGATCTCCGGGTCGATTGCGGATTTGCTGGACGCACGGTGCCGCTTCCGCTTCCCGCTCGCTCCCGCTCCCTTCCGGTGGCGCCCGTCGCGGCGCCCTCGCGCCGTCGTCTGCCGCTCGCCGACGCCGCGCGCGAAGTCGATGCCCGGTGGCGACCCATCTACGCCGTCTGGGAGATCACGCTGCGCTGCGACCTGGCCTGCCGCCACTGCGGATCGCGCGCCGGACGCGAGCGGCCCGACGAGCTGACCACTGTCTCTTATACACATCTGACGCTGCCGACGATCTTACGCGTGTAG
>CALKVG010000386.1 GCA_937998045.1 uncultured Myxococcales bacterium | reverse complement strand
ACACGCGTAAGATCGTCGGCAGCGTCAGATGTGTATAAGAGACAGGCATAGATGACGTTCGGGCGCAGGGACATCGGGCTCCCGCGCGTGGGGTCGAGCAAACTCTGCGCCGCCTCGGTCACCGCCGACCTCGACTATTCGAGCGCCCGGGCGAGTTCCTGGAGCACGGCGCCGGTGCTGCCCTCGATCTTGATCGCCGCGTGCTCCTGCCCGCGAACGGGTCCGCGGTTCACGATCACGATCGGGATGCCCCGCTCGACGGCGCGCCGAAGAAAGCGATAACCCGAGTAGACGGCGAGGGACGTTCCGGCGACGAGCAGGGCTTCGCTGGCGTCGATGCTCGCAAACGCGTCTTCGACGACGGCGCGGGCTACATTCTCGCCGAAGAGGACGACGTGCGGCTTGAGTGTGCCGCCGCAGCGCAAGCATGCCGGTACGACGAAGCCGGCGATCGCGTCGTCGGGGAGCTCCGCGTCCCCGTCGGGAGCTGCGGGGCCGGCGGCGGCCTCCCAGTCGCGATTCGCGTCCTGCAAGCGCGACTGGTGGGCGTCGCGGTCTTCGAGCAGGCCGCACGCGAGGCAGATGACCTCGGCCAGGGCGCCGTGCAGCTCGATCACGCTCCGACTCCCGGCGGCATGGTGGAGCCGGTCGACGTTCTGCGTGATGACGCGGCGGATCAGGCCGCGCGCCTCGAGGTGGGCGATCGCGACGTGAGCGGGTCCGGGCTTTGCTCGACGGAAACGGTCCCATCCGACCATCGCGCGCGCCCAGTACCGCTGCCGGACCGCCGCCGATCGAACGAAGTCCGGACCGTGGATGGGCTGGCGCTTGCGCGCGATCGCCTCCGGGCTGCGGTAATCGGGGATGCCCGATTCGGTGCTCACGCCCGCCCCCGTGAGAACGGCGATGCGTCCTCCCGCGAGGATCGGCGCGAGAATGCGGGCAGAGGCCGAAGGTTCTTTGTCGAGCGTCACCGTTCGGCACGAGCCTAGCAGGCGGCGTTCCGCGCCGCGTGTGCGCGGCTGTGCCTAACGCGGCAACGCATGGCGGCAGCTTCGGGCGTCTGCGCTCGCTACGAGCGCAGCTTGGAGCAGTTGGAACGCACCACGCAGGTCGTGACGAACACCGAGCGCGCCTATTTGCGCTGCGCTGGCAGGGGCATGCGCGTTGCTGTTGCGTACGTGCGGCGGTTCTCGGTGCGCTGGACGTCGCCGCCGTCTCCTCCGGGCCACCACGAGAGGCATCGCGAATGACGCAGACCGCAAGATCGGACGCGGAGAGTTTTGCCTGTGGTCGCGCGTCGCGAGGCGCGCGCTTGCTGTTGCTCGGAGCGTTGCTGTTCGCTGCGAGCGGCTGCGGCAACGGCTTGGAGCCGTGGTCGGTGAGCGCGGGAGCGGACGGCGGGATGGGGATGCCGGACGCGACGCAGCCGCATGGGGATGCTGCGCCGGGAGGAGGTTCTGGCGATTCGAGTGTCCCGGGTACGATGGATGCGACGGCCGACGGACCGATCATCACATACGACGGCGGATCGCCGCCCGCGTCGCACCGGGTGAAGATCAACCTGGGCCAGACGCCCTGGAAGTTCCTCAAGAACATGGATCCGCCGAATGCGCAGGCGCCGTCGTTCGACGATTCGTCCTGGGTGGACGTGGGCATCCCCCACACGTGGAACGACGTGGACACGTTCATCAATCAGGAGAGCGGCGGCGGCGACGGCTCGATGGTGGGCGGCAACAACTGGTACCGAAAACACTTCACGCTCGACGCGCAGTACTCGGACCGCAAGATCCTGGTCGAGTTCGAGGGAGCCCACCTCGCGGCGCAGGTCTACATCAACGGCACGTTCATTCCGGGCAACAGCGCGGTGGCCGCGGACGCGATGGCGACGCACGTCATCGGCTTCGTCCCCTTCGTCGTCGACATCACGAATCAGGTGAAGTTCGGCGGCGCCGACAATGTCCTCGCGGTGAAAGTCGGAAAGGCCAGCGGCTGGTACGAGGACCCTGGATTCGCCACGGTGTTCCGCTTCGGTCAGAACGACGGCGGTCTGTTCCGGCCCGTGTACATGCACATCACCGACAAGGTGCACATCCCCCAGAACGTGTACTCGGTGCTCAATACATGGGGTACCTACGTCGCCACGACGGCGGCATCCGATGCGTCGGCTACCGTGCACATCCAGACCAACGTTCAAAACGAGGGAACCGCCGACCAGAACGTCACGCTCACCTCCGAGATCGTCGACGCGAGCGGGAAGGTCGTGGCCACCGCGAGCAGCACGAGCGTCGTGTCCGCGGGCAAACCGCCGCAGCTCTTCGATCAGACGGTCACCGTGAACAACCCGACCCTCTGGTACCCCAACAACAGCACGTATGGTCACCCGTACATGTACCGCGTCTGGCACATCGTGAACGTCGGCGGCGCGGTCGTCGACACGTTCGAGAGCCCGCTCGGGATTCATACGATCACCTGGGACGCCAATCTCCCGAGCATCAACGGTCACCCGCACTACCTCTGGGGTGCGTCCGGTCGCTACGACTACCCGGCGCTGGGCACGGCAGTGCCCGCGGAGCAGCAGTGGCGCGACGCGAAGCTCCTCGCGGACGTCGGCGGCAGCCTTTGGCGGCCTGGCCACTCCACGTGCAGCCCGGAGTTCGTCGACGCGTGCGACGCGTACGGAATCATGCTCGTCCAGCCGAGCGGGGAGGGGGAGGGGGCCTTCAGCCCGACGGCGATCACGGCGGACAAGCAGACGCTGAAGGCCGAAGTGCACCGGGACATGATCGTCCGGGATCGGAATCACCCGTCGATCCTCTCCTGGGAGGCGGACAACGGCACCATATTGACCTCGTTCGCCCAGCAGCTGCAAGCGGTGGTCACCAAGTGGGACTCAATCACAACTCGGGTGCAGGCCGACCGAACGCCCAATCCGAGCGACGGGACGGTCCTCGGCTGCACGCTGACCGGGTGTGAGCTCGGGGTGAAGAATCAGTATCCGAACAACCCGGCGTGGGGCTCGGAGTACTGGGGGCGGCAATCCGCGCGGTACGCGTACGACTACCAGATCGCGTTTGCGGCCGAGTTTCTCGACAACTGGCGTCGGAGCAAGAACGCGAACGCGTTCGGCGTGGCGCAGTGGTACCTCGCCGAGACGCCGGGCGAAGCGGGGACCTTCCTCGAGGGGCCGATGGGGCCGCAGGTCAGGTCTTTCGGCTCGTCGATGATGGACTTCAACCGGATTCCGAAGTTCCTCTATTACGTTTATCAGGCTGCGTGGACGCCGTACTCGATCAAGCCGGTGGTCGCGCTTGCCCACCACTGGAACCGTTCCGGCACGGTCCGGGTCAACGCATTCAGCAACTGCCCGAAAGTGCGGTTGAGCATCAACGGTATGGCGCAGGGCGCCGACCAGGTGCCGAACGCTCCCGCCGCCGGGACTTCGGCCGCTGCCGACCTCACCGAGACGGCGACCGACCTCCCGTTCCAGGTGCATTGGGACGTCACGTGGGCCGCCGGGACGGTGAGGGCCGACTGCATCGACGCCAACGGGCAGCTCGTCGCCGCGGCCTTCGATCAAAAGACGACCGCCGCGGCCGCTGATCACATCGCATTGACCGTCGAACCGCCGCTGGTGAAGCCCGACGGCGAGGCCTTCGCGATCCAGGCGAACGGGACCGACGCGGCCTTCATCCTGGCTACCGTCGTGGACGCCCAGGGCAACTGGGTTCCGACGGCGAGCAATCCCATCACGTTCGCCGTGTCGGGTCCGGGCACCTACAGGGGTGGATCCGATCAACTCGTCACGGCAGGACAGCCCACCACGTATCACTCCCCGGGCGATCCGGAGCTGAACGCAGAAGGAGGAATGTGCAAGGTAGCGGTGAAGGCGCAGTTCACGCCGGGAACGGTTACGGTCACAGCGACCTCCCCTGGTTTGGGGATGGGCACGGCGAGATTCCAGGTCTCGCCCATCACACCGTGAGGCTCATGCGATGACGTGGCGACTCGCTCTTGGTGCCGTTCTCACGATAGCTGCGAGCGCATGCTCCGACTCGGGCAGCGGCGCAGCGACATCGACGACCGGCGACGACTCCGGATCGCCGGCCGGCGACGCTGCGACGCACGACGCGACCGACGGTAGCGCCGCGGACGTACCCTCCGTTCCCATGCCGGAGGCCGCGCCCGAAGCCAGCGGCATGTCCGACGCAGACGACGCAAGCGAGCCGTCCGACGCGAGCGGGCCATCGGATTCCGGCGGTGACGCGGCCCGGCCGACGTGCGGCCCGCCCCCGGCGCGGTACGCGGTCCTGACGGGGGCCGACATGGGGCTCGCGCGGGACAACGTGACGATGCTCGTGTGGATGCAGGACAGCGTCGGCGGCGGCGAGCCTCCGCAGACCCAATCTCTCGCCACGACCTATTGCATCGGGCGCGGGATGCGGCTGCCCACCAAGGACGAAGCCGTCGCGCTCGCGGCCAACTACGCGATGTGTGCGTTCGGCAACTGGGGCACGTGGACGTCGACTGCCGTGCCCGGCATGTCCGGTTACGCGTACGTGGTGGATTACGTCGGGGACGTGACCCCGCAGATCGCCGACAACTTCCCGAGCGCAGTCCTCTGCGTACGCGATCCAGCGGGATAGCCTTTACGGGACGATCACGATTCCCCACGGCTTGGACCCGACCTTGATGCGGCCGGTCTCCGTCGCCGAAGCCGTGTCGACGATGGAGACATCGTCCGAGAGACCGTTGGCTGTGTAGAGGGTCGCGCCGTCGTCGGCGACGGCGATGCCCCAGGGGCGGTTGCCGACGTGAATCGTCGCGGCGATCTCGTCCTTCGACGTATCGACGACGAAGACAACTCCTCCGTGCCCCGTCGTCACGTATACGCGCTTGCCGTCCGGCGAAGTCGCGATCCCCATGGGCCGCACGCCGGCGCCTTCGAGCTTGATCGTGCGGATGACCTCCTGCTGCGGAAGCCCGACCACGCCGAGGGTGCCGCCCACCTCGGACGTCACGTATGCCTTCGACGTGTCCGGCAGGAACACGGCGCCGCGGGGGCGCGCACCCACTTTCAGCACCTTGACCACGCTCCGGCTGCCTATGTCCACGACTTCGACGGCGCTCGCCGATTCGCACGTGACGTACACCCAGCGCCCGTCCGGGCTAATCGCCACACCCTCGGGCTCCTCCCCGACGGAGACGGTGGTGTCGATGGCCTTCCGAGCGACGTCCACCACGGACACTGTCTCTTATACACATCTGACGCTGCCGACGATCTTACGCGTGTAG
>CALKVG010000385.1 GCA_937998045.1 uncultured Myxococcales bacterium | reverse complement strand
GCGTGTGGGCGGACACGGCTCCCCATCCCGAGCTCGACGGGACCGGCCTCGGGGTGAAGTACGGCGTGGGAGTGGGGGTGCGGGTGCATTCGGGCAAGGCCTTCGTCGTTCGCGGCGACGTCGCCTGGTCGCCCGACGCTCGCCCGCTCGGCGGCTACTTCGCAGTCGGGCAAACGTTCTGACCTGAGGCTGCCCCGCCCCGCCCGCCTTCGCCGCGCAGATCAGTCCCACGAATCCACCCGCCCATCTCGCGCGCCCTGCCGCCCGTCGGCCACGCGCCGGTGGATCGCCCGACGACGGCGGATCCCGTCCCGAGTGCGGCCAAACCGGTCGCAGTCAAGTTCTGGACTTGCGTACGTTCGATCCTGCGGGCGAAGGCGAAGTCGCTCTTGGCCGAGAGGAAACGCGACATAGGGCAGCCGCTCTTCTGCTCCCGATCCGGTCCCCGACGGGCATGGTCGTTGCGTGGACACCGGCTCGTATGGGCTACCATCATGGCAATACGAACGGCAAAGGCTTCGCGCTGGGACGGTGCAGCATGAGAAACGCGGCGGCACACGGCCACCGCCCCCGCGCGCGCTTGGTCGCTGGCTTGCGCAACGATTGGGAGCCCATGCCGGATGCCGCGCCGCCGCCGCCGGTGCGACCGTCGGAGCGGATCACGGTAACCAACGAGGTCGAGCTGGAGGAAGCGCGACTCCGGTCCGTTCTGCCTGCGGACGATTTCCCTTCGGCGCCAGGGAGTCTCTCGCTGCTCGACGAGGACATCGTTCGTGCAAAGCGGATCGCCCGTTACGTCACGAGCATCGGCTCGCTGGAGCAGGTGCCCCTCCTGGTCACACCGCTCGAAGAAATCGATCCGGGCGCGCTGGATCCTCGCGCCGCGTTCGTGCTCTCGCAGGTCGATGGACGCACGAGTCTCGACGCCATCCTCGACGTGAGCGCGATGTCGGCGGTGGAGACGCTGCGAATCGTGTGGGAGCTGGCTCGGCGCGAGATCATCGCCTTCCCGGATCCGCCCGACACGACGCCCGTGACGGAGTGGCGCCAAGAACAGGCTTGAAGTCGCAGAGACGGCGGACAGCGCTCGCCACTCGAGTGCACATCGTGCACAGTCGTGCCGTGCGATTCCCGCGGGCCGTGACGGCCGCTCTGCTGCTCGTTCTCGGATTGTGCCCCTCGCGCACCGCGACCGCGCACGCGCCCGAATCCTCGCTTTACAGCAAGTACGAGGCCACGACGAGCGGCGACACGATCGCGTTCGTCTTTGCGTTCCCAACACGGGCGATCTTGCCGCTCGTGTCGACGCTGGCGGACAAGACGATCGACCGCAGCGATCTTGCCTCGTACCGAGAGCCGTTTTCCCGCTACCTCTTCGACCGATTCTCCGTCTCCAACGACGATGAGCCCTGCGAGCACCCCCCGGAGGTGACGGAGTTCTTCTGGGACTCGCAGAGCAACCGCGCGCTCGCCGTGACGAAGTTCGTCTGCCGCTCGAAGCTCGCGCACCTGACCATCCGCTCGCGCGTCACGCACGACATGCCCGTCGCACACGAGCTGGTCGGCGACCTTCGCCACGGTCGCGCGCTCGTGCGAAGCTTCTTCTCCGGAGACGACGCTCAGGCGCAGGTGGACCTCTCGTCCCTGACGCCGAGCGCTCCGTCCAGCGACCAGGACGCTCGGCGAAGCGCGAGGCCAGGCGTCCCCGAGCGCGAGCGGCGCTACGAGGACCTCGCCTCGAAGGCGCTGGGCGTCGACCTGCCTGAGGACGCCGGCGCCGACGTCCACCCGATGGCGACGCTCGCGCATTTCGTACGCGAGGGTGTGCTGCACATCTTTTCCGGATACGACCACATCGCCTTCATCGTGACGCTCGTGCTCGGACTCGCCACGTGGAGGCGCCTCGCCCTCATCGTGACGTCGTTCACGGCGGCCCACAGCCTCACGCTTGCCCTCGCGACGCTCGGGCTGGTCACGTTACCTCCCCTCCTCGTGGAGCCGCTCATCGCGCTGACCGTATTCCTGGTTGCAGCCGACGCGCTGCTGCGACCGAAGGCGCCGCCACGACCGATCGTGGCCTTCGGCTTCGGCCTGATTCACGGCCTCGGGCTGAGCAACGTTCTGCGCGATCTCAGCCTGACCGGCCGAGAGCTGCTCCCCGCGCTGCTGGGATTCAACGTCGGCGTGGAGATCGGGCAGCTCGCGATCGTCGCACCCATATTCGTCGTCGTGGTGCGTCTGCGCCGGCGCCCGGAGACCTTCGCGCGCGTGCGCAGAAACGTCTGCCTCCTGGTCGCCCTCGCCTCGGCGGTGTGGATCGTCCTGCGGGTGCGGACGGCGCTCGCTTCGTGATTCAGTGGCCCTTCGTGCCGTCGAGACCGGTGGGGTTCTGCATCCAGCGCAAGACCTGACCGTACGGGACGATGCGCACGGCGGGGTCGTAGCTCAGCGCGTAATCGATGAACTGCTCGATGACCTGCTGGCGCTCGGCGACCGTGTTCACGCACATCGCGGCGTCGGTGGGATCCTGCGCGACGTAGTCGTTCGAATAGAGGTGTGTGTGCCCGCCGATGAAGAACGGCGCCCGGTTCGCCGGGGCGCGGCTGTCTCCCTTGAAGCGTATGTCGAGGCTGGACTTGAGCAGCGCAAGCGCGTCCGTGGGGTTCATTTGCTTGACGCACCAGATGTTGTAATCGAGCCCGGTGATGCCGACCCACCCGGTGCTCGGCAGAAACTCGTGCACGGGCAGCTCCCAGAGGCCGGGGCGGTTGCCGGGCGCCGTGGGACCCGACGCGGGTGCGTAGGAGTTCTTGCTCGGCCCGTTGTCGAGCGTGTAGGGCCAGTCCTCGCCCCCCGTCCCGAGGAAGTGCTCGATGCTGCAGTCGAAGAGGAACTTCTCCTTTACCTCGGCGTCGAACGTCTGGGTCGAATACGAGAGAAACGGAGTGCGGAAACCCTCGATGGCGGCTTGCGGGATCCCGAGGCCGGTGAGATAGCCGTTGCACGTGTTCATCTCGCCGAGCCACACGTTGATGTCCGGGTTTTGCTGGAGATTGGTCCCGTGCGTGTCGGTATGGTTGCCGACCTCGTTGCCGTTCACGTACGCCTGGTGGTGAAGCGCCGCGAGGGCCGGATTCATGTCGCTCACGAGCGACTGCATCATGAAGCTTATGCGCGCGGGCGTTCCGTCGAACGTGCAGTGGTCGCCCCGCCCGGCGGGGTTCACCTTCGATTGGAACGTATCGAGCGCCCACTGCACGCCATCGGCGTAGCGATTGTCGTCGAAGCCGAACGCAATGAACTGGGGAACGTTCGTGATGGCGAGGCCGCCCGGCGGGGAGCTCGATGGCGGGAGACTCGTGAACACCGGGGTTCCCCAGTTGCAATCGTAGGGGCTGGGCGAACCTCCCGAGCTCGAGCCCGAGGTGCCTCCGGAGCTGCTCGCCGTACCCGAGCTTCCGCCCGACCCGGAGCTGCTGCCGCCACCCGAGCTGCTCGATCCCGACCCGCC
>CALKVG010000384.1 GCA_937998045.1 uncultured Myxococcales bacterium | reverse complement strand
ACACGCGTAAGATCGTCGGCAGCGTCAGATGTGTATAAGAGACAGCCGTCGGACTCGTCCAGGGGTCGGAATTTCGAGTAGGCCGCCGCCGCGAAGTAGGTCCCGTACGAGTCCGCGAGCACCCTGTTCGTTTCGAACAGGTAATCGAGAACGGCCGTCGCTCGCTTCGCGGACAAATCCCAATTGAACGACACGGACCCGCGCTTGTCGGTGTGGCCCTGGATGAGAATCGTGTCGATGTTCGCGCGAACGTCGTCGTCGGCCAGCACTCTTCCGAGCGCCCTCGCGAGGCTGTCGAGAATTGGTTTGGCGTCCTTCTTGATCGAATACGAATTGTACTCGAAGACGAGGCTCTCGTTGATGACGATGTTGCCGTTGTCACCGATGCTAACGAGCGGCGCGCCCGAGTCGCCGGTCTGGACGAGCTCGGCCTCGATGGCTTGTTTCAGCTTGCTCAGCACGCCGACCCGCAAGACCGCCGCGCTCTGCAGCTGTCCGCGCAGCGCTTCGAGCTGATGATTCGCGTCCGCGATGGTCCCCGCCTGATCGCGGACGGTGGCTCGAGACGCTTCGAGTTCGGCCTTGCGCGCTGCGATCTCTGCGTGCAGATCGCGAAGCTCTAGCTCCGACGTGGCGATCTGGTGCTGAAACGCTTCGAGACGCTTGCTGCTCATCAGGTTGCGTACGTAAGCCAGGAGGACCAGGACGAACAGAATCAGCGCCATCGTCGACATCACGTCGGTGAAGGCGGGCCAGATTTCGCGGATTCCCTCGTGATCCGAGAGCAGGGGTCGTCGGTTACGCATCGCTGCCGCTCAGCCTCCGGCGGGTGGTTTCGAGCCGACGATCCGCACGCTGAACTCTCGGAGGCCTTTCGTCTCCGCGCCAAAGGCGTTCAGCGCCCGCTCGAACTGCGCGACCGCGCTTTCCAGCCTCGCGACCGATTGGCCGAACTCCGAGACGCTGCGATCGAGTGGCGCCTCCCCTCCCGCTGAGGGCCGGAGGGCCAAGACGCGGTCGAGAAACGTCTCGATCTGGATCATGAACGCGACCCGTCGGTCCGTGACGTTCGAGACGATCCCGACCACCGTGAGGACGACGGCGGACAGGATACCGAGGAGCGAGTTGGAGAACGCGACGGCCATTCCTGCGAGCGCCTGCGTCAAGCCGCCGGTCAGCGTCCGGGAAACGTCGGCCACTCCGCCCGCGTCCGCGGACACGAGGTGAACGAGCCTGCCGATCGAGAGCGTCAGTCCGTAGAAGGTGCCCAGGAGGCCAAGGATGATGACCAGTCCGGTCGCCGCCTTGACGAAGCGCTCCGCCAAGAGCAGTGGTTTGAGCTCTGCCTGGAAGTTCTCCTCGATGATTCCCTGGGTATTGACGTCGTGCGAGCGATGGCGAGCCTCCTGCGCATCGCGAAGGACCCGGTTCAGCACGCGGTTGCGGAACGCCGCGTCGAGTCCGCCGTTCTGCTTCAGGTCCCTTTCCAGAGCGGCGTATTGCGCGCGAAGGAAGAGGTTTGCCCCGATTCCGAGGAGCATCGATGAGAATGTCGCCGCCAGGATGAGGTGGCCGGCAGTGTCGACAAGGGATAGACCTTCGAGGATCGTACTTAGCATCGTCGCGCCTTCTCCCTTCGCAGCGGTGCGACGAGAACAGCGGGCGAGCCCCGGCTTTATTCCAGCGCGTCACTTTTGCGCGCGCCGTTTCGACACAGCGTCACGAAACGACACATGACACGCGCCCCCTCCGGAAGGGAGCCGATATCGGGAGACCGAGCGTCGAGCCGCTAGTAGTCGTCGTCCGAGATCTCCGCAGGCGTGTCGTCCGAATCCAGCGGTTCGTCAGGAAGTTCCGAGCCGCTCTCCACCGCGAGGCTCTCTCCGGCGTCGCGGACGTGGAACACCGGACGGTGCAATGGCAGCGGCGGCACGAGCGGCAGCGGTTCGCCAGCGCGCGAGAAGAAGGTGAGCGCCGTGTCGATGTCCTCGTCCGAGAGCGCATGGCCGCCGGATCGCGCGTAGCTGTCGTGCGACCATCCCTCGCGAGCGAGCTCGCGGTCGTACCGGATCATCTCGTCCTGCGCCACGTCGTCGTCGGCGGACAAAAGGAGCAGCGGCGGCCTTGCATTCGCCGCGTGAACGGGCTCCACCGGCCCGCCGTGGGCCACCACGACCGCGTCTGCGCCGAGCAAGCCGCGCGATGCGATGAGCCCCGCGAAGTAGCCTCCGTTCGAGAATCCCAGGAGAAAGCGCTTCGGTGATCGCGAGCGCACCGCTGCTGCGGCGAGCGTGTCGGCCCATGACGCCACGATCTCGTCTGCGCTCGCCGCGTTGTGCTCGTTGCTCGGCCAGCAATACCAGTCCGCGAGCTCGGGAGCCGTGCACGCGCCGAGACGTCCCCGCAAGGCGAGCACTGCGAACCCACGCTTCATCGCTCGCTTCGCGAGGCGCTGCTGGCGGCTCAGCTCCTCACCCGCTGCGGTCCGCGCGTAGCGCCCATGGAGGTAGACGACGAGCTGCTGCGCTCCCGGAGCCGTCGCATCGATCGCGAGACATCCGCCGCCCGGTATCGGCCCGTAGTCGGGAGCACACCAATCGGCCGCCGGAGCCCCGGAAATTTGGGATGACGTTGGAGCGGAGTCGCTCCCCGCCATTGGCGTGCCGCCTCCCGGGAAGCGTCGCAAAAGCAGGAAGCCGGCCGCGCAGAGCGCGCACGCGACCCCCAGCGCGAGCCCGCCGCGCAAAATCGCAATGGGGCGGTACCCACCTGACATCTTCACGCGTTGGCTGATGGCCCTCACTTCCCCTTCGAACGAGACTTCGGCACCGCGCTGGGCGCCGGGGAACGATCGTAGAGTGGAACCGCTTTCCGCTCCAGCTCGACTGGATCGCACACGAGAGGTGGTGCACGGGTGCGGCGATGAGCGGCGGCTGCTGCAGAAAGTCGTAAAGCGCAGGACGAGAGGCGGACCGGCCTTCGGGCGCGTCCGCCTCTCTCCTCTTTCGTCTTCAAGCGAGTCGCTACAGCGAGCGCAGGAAGTTCAGCAGATCGCTCTGCTGGGACTGGCTGAGCGCGATGAAGTTGTTGACCACCTTCTGGGCCTCGGATCCCGGCGTCTGGCTTTGCACGAACGGCTGGAACCACACGCCGTTCGCGTTGAACTGCTCGTAGTTCTGGACCGTCACCTGGTCGAGGCCGTTGCCGGCGTGCGCCAGGATCGCTTGTCCCAGATCCTTCGTGCGCCCGTCGTGCAGGAAGAACAGCCGCTGGCCGACGCCCCAGAGCGGCGCCGTTCGGAACTCGTCGGCGACCGCCGCCCCTTGGCTGGTGCCGTCCGCCAGCTGGCCACCCATGTGATGGAGCGCAAAGTCCGAGTACGGGTGGTAAGTGACGTTGGACATCCCCGTGAACGGAGACGCTGCGGTCGTCAGACTCGGCGAGTGGCACTGGTTGCAGCCGACGGCGCCGAAGAGCGCCTGTCCTCTCAGAGCCGAATCCGACATTGGCGCCGGCGTCGGTGGGGCCGAGAGCCGCATGAAGAGGCCGAAGTTGACGATGTCGGACGACATCTCGGACGCGGTCCCTGTGGTCGCACCGTTGTTCGGATTGAGGAGGTTCGTGCTGTCCTCCGGCGTCGCGTTGAACACGCAACCTGCCGCCGTGCTCCGCTCGTTCGGAAAGCCCTCGTTCGTGACGCCTTGCTCGACGTTGTAGGCCTCCGCCGCGAAGATCAAGACCGACTTGTTCTGCGCCTTCCAGCCAAAACGGGTGATGGTCCCGTCGTTGCCGCTCGTGTTGAAGCGTCCCGCAATTCCCAGCGCGGCCTTGGCCGCCGAGTTCGCCGCCAGGTTCGCCTGCAGCGTCGCGTCCGGCGTGTTCTCGACCAAACCGAGGCCGAAGAGCGGCGTCGGGATTCGGAAGATGACGTTGTTGTCCGCCAGCTGCGTCGCGAAGTCGGGCTGAGCCAGCGTGCAACCGGGCGCGTCGCTTCGCCCGGCGATGGTGAAGAGAGCGTGAACGCCGCCGTCTAGCGGTGCGTTGTTCGCGCTCGAGACCGCGATGAATCGCGCCTCGCGCACCGGTCCGCCTGCAGTGATGAAGGGCGGCACCGTATTCCTGGCACCGTCCAGCGTCGCGAGCGCGATCTGCGGGTTCGGGATCGGGTTCTGTGGACTGTTCAGGCCCGGGCTGGTCCCGCCTGGCGCTGGCTGCGCGTGGCACATCGCGCAGCTGTTGCCGTTGAACGTCGGCCCCAGGCCGACGCCGCTTTCTCCCGGGATCGTCCCCGACACCGAGTCGATCTCCCGGAATCGCGCGAGCGCCTGATTGAAGATGCTCTGCTCGTTCGCGTTGAGTGTCGGAAACGCTCCGCCTGCGCTCGAGGGCCCTCCGCGCGGCCCCGGATCCGGCGCAACACTGGCAGTCACGCTGCCTGAGACCGGGGATTTCTCGGACACGGCAGGCGACGAATCGCCCGTGCCGTTGGCTTCCCCCGAGCACGCTGCGCTCCCCATTAGTCCGATCGCCGACCACAGCGCCACTTCACCAACTCGTACTTTCATTGCGTCCTCCAAAATGAGGCAATTCGTTCGTTTCTGTTCGTTGATCCTCGCTCCTGCTCGCTCCTTTTTCGGCAATGGCCATCCACCGGGGCGCGCACACGCGTGCGATCCCGCGCTCGCCAGAGTTGTGGGCAAAGGCCAAATGACAAAATGAATTAAAGGACACGAGACGAGATCGTGACGCAAAAGGCCCGAGAGCCACGCCTCCCGTTGCCGCATTCCGTTATTGGTGCGTCAAGAAAACGGAAATGGGATCAACGGCGCGCGATTCACCTATGTCGTGCCCTCGTGTAAGCCCAGGTCGAACCAGCACCGAACCGCACGGCGAGATGTCCTGCGCGCGAGGGCCTCTCTTGTCGACAATCCGTGCATCCGTCTGCGCCCACACGATCTGGGTCCTCACGCAGCGCGCGACTTGCCGCAATCGCACGCGAGTCGCCAACGACGCCTTTTCCCCGGAGAGCGGCCCGGCATTCGGCAGGCGCTCTTGGCTTCGTCCGTCCACCCCGCCACGGAATCGAGAGTCTCGGTGTCGAAGGACGCGGCTCTTGCGGGTGACAGATCCTGCACTCGAGGCGGCCTGCCTACACGCTGCGCAAGCACGTGCGCAGTTTGGGAATCGGAAGGGCACCGCGACGGAATCGAAGACGCTTTCTCTTTACTGCCGTCCTGCTTGCGCGGCGCACGCCGCGGGAGTCGCTACCCACACGCCTCCCATGCAGGCTTCATACGAGCCACCCGCAACGTTGCACGTCCCGTAATCGCACATCGCTCCCTCCACCGCACACGGGCTTCCCACCAGTGGGCGTGGGAGCGGGCAGCCCTGCCCGGGATCCTGGCAATTCCACGTTGCCTGCATGTTCGGGGAAGGTGTGCCGCCCGCGGGGATGTTGCAGGAGCATCGTCCCTCCGGGTAGTCGCAGTAGCCGCCATCTGGAGTGCAGGAGCGTCCGCGCGGGACGGAGGCGAAGGACGCAGGGCAGGTGATCGGCAGGCTCGGCGCGCAGACTAGATTGCCCGGCGGCGGCGGCGGGATGTACCAGCTCCCGTTCGTGCAGGTGGCGGTCTCATCGCAGGACTGGATGGGGCTCGAGCCGTACTCGCATGCGAGGCCGTCGGGCATGCAGGGAGCGCCATTCGACGGCGCGGCGGACGGACACGGCCCGCCACTGCTGCCGCTGCTGCTCCCGCCCGAAGAGGCGCCGGAGCTCGAGCCGGAGCTCGAACCCGACGTCGAGCCCGAGCCCGAGCTCGAGCCGGATGACGAGCCGGAGCTCGAACCCGACGTCGAGCCCGAGCCCGAGCCGGAGCCGGCCGACGATCCGGAGCTCGAACCGGACGACGATCCCGAACTCGATCCGGAGCTCGATCCCGAAGCCGAACCGCTCCCTTCTCCGCTGCTACTGCCGCTGCTCGAACCGCCGTCGTTCGATCCGCCTCCCGCGTCCGAAAGGGCCGCCGTCGATCCCCCACACCCGACCCAACCCGCCAGCAGCGCAATGGTGCATGCCCTTCGCATGCGCCAGGCCTGAGCGATTCGCGTGCCGAAGTTCGCGTGCGGAATTCCCGTCGTGGGCGGTGTTCGTCGTGCCAACGTGTGCCGTGCGCAGACACGGGCGTCGTCTGCGCGTCTTGGCCCCGGCGCTCGGCAGCGGGGCGGCCGTCGACTGCCCCGCCAAATCCTTCCCGCAAGACCTGCAGGACGCGCTCCGACGTCGCGGATGGGTCCTCTCGCAAGAGCACGACGCCCCCTGTCTCTTGGAAAACGTCCGGCCGTTGTCGAGAGAGGACCGCTGTCTCGAGCTAGACGGCCTTGATTTCGAGAGGCGGGCCGGTTGCTCCTGGACGCCGACCGTTGTTCTCGGGCGCCGGACCTGGTTCTTCTGTCGCCCGACCCCGTTTCTTGGTCGACGGACCGGCAAAAGCCGCCCGTTTTCGTCTCGCAATGGCCCGCCTTCGTCTTTTGCACGGCCTCATTCTCTTGCAATTGAGCCTTTGTTCGTATTCAGCGGTCCGCGTGTCGTCGAAAGGAAGCCTTTGCTACATGTCATCGGTCCGCCGACAACGAACAAATCCTGTCTGACGCATCAAAACGGGCCGTGTTCCGAGAACCAGGTCGGGTGATCAAAGACGGCGGCTCGTGTTCCGAGAACCCAGGTCGGGTGATCAAAGAAGGCGGCCCCTTTTCGAAGAACAGCGGTCGGGTCAGAAAGAACGAGGGTCCGCTCGTCGCGAACGACGGTCGCCCGGCAGCGAACGGCGGCCCGCCGCCCGCAAGCGACGACCCGCTGGCAAGCAGAGACGGTCGCGCGGTCGCTGCTGAAGATCGGGTAATCGGGCGCTCACGGTAGGGTTCGCGTGTCACCAATCACGTAGACTTTTTCACTCGCAGACGTCCCCACAACGGGTGACATTCGATCGTTTCATTTCCATTTCGCACGCGCGACCCGCCATAAGTTCCGTCCGGAGGTCGAAGCCCGTGCGACGCAAACACTCCCTCTTTCTTTCGTGCGCCGTCGTCTCGCTGACCGGTCTGGTATTGCCGGCGACTCTCTCTGCCGGATGCAGCAGCTCCTCGCCGCCCTCGTCGACAGGTGTCGCCGCGGCCTCCGGGGGATCGCCCGTCGGTGTCGTCCGCTCCGTTCCAGCGGGGTACGTCCCGCTGTCCGGGAGCCTTCACCCCTACGCCAAGGCCGAACGGGACATCGGGCGGCTCCCGCCGCAGACCGCAATCACCGGCGCGTCGCTCCTCTTGCAGACGTCGCCGGCGCAGCAACTTCGCGCCAAGGCGGTTCTCGCGGATCTGCAGGATCCTTCGTCGCCGAACTTTCGACGGTGGCTCACGCCGGAGCAAGTCGGCGCCTGGTTCGGCGCAAGCGACGCCGACCTCGCGCGGACGACCGCGTGGCTGAAGAGCCGCGGTCTCGACGTCCACGGCGCGTCGGCCACGCGCAACCGGCTGTTCTTCTCCGGGACGGCGGAGCGGATCGAGAGCTGTCTCTTATACACATCTGACGCTGCCGACGATCTTACGCGTGT
>CALKVG010000383.1 GCA_937998045.1 uncultured Myxococcales bacterium | reverse complement strand
CCCTACCAGGTGAACAAAGCCCGCATCGCGGCGCGCATCTCCGAGCTCGTGCGCGAGAAGAAGATCGAGGGCATCTCCGAGGTGCGCGACGAGAGCGACCGCGACGGGATTCGTCTCGTCGTCGAGCTCAAAAAAGACGTCATCCCCCAGGTCGTCATCAACCACCTCTATCGGCAGACAGACCTTCAGTCTTCCTTCGGCGTTATCAACCTCGCCATCGTGCAGGGCCGCCCTGCCGTTTTGAACCTCAAGGAGACGCTCGAGGCGTTCATCGCGCACCGCCGCGAGGTCGTCACGCGAAGGACGCGCTTCGAGCTCCGCGAGGCCGAAAACCAGCTCGAGATCATCGAGGGCCTGGGCGTTGCGGTGACGGACGTGGATCTCGTCGTGAAGACGATCCGTGAGAGCGAGGACGCCGACGTCGCCAAGAAGCGCTTGATGGAACTCCCCCTCGCCGGGCTCGAGGCCTTCGTCAAGCGCGCGGGCCGGCCGCAGAGCGAGATCGACGAGGCGAAGAAGAGGCAGCCGTACAAGCTCTCGGAGCGGCAGGCGAAGGCGATCCTCGAGATGCGCCTCTCGCGCCTGACGGGCCTCGAGCACGAGAAGCTCGCGAAGGATTACGCCGAGCTGTGCGACGCGATCGCGCGGTACAAGGCGATCCTCGCCAGCCCGAAGCTACTCGATGACGTCATCGCGATGGAGCTCGAGGAGATCAAGACGAAGCACGCCGACAAGCGGCGGACCGAGATCGTCGAGAACTCGGCCGAGATCCTGGAGGAGGACCTCATCCAGGAAGAGGACATGGTCGTGACGATCAGCCACGCGGGCTACATCAAGCGAACGAGCCCGAAGGACTACCGCGCGCAGAAGCGGGGCGGCAAGGGTCGCATCGGGATGGAGGCGCGCGAGGAGGACTGGGTCACGCAGCTCTTCGTCGCGTCGACGCACGCGCACGTCTTCTTCTTCAGCGACAAGGGGAAGGTGTACGTCAAGAAGGTGTTCGAGATTCCGCTCGCGGCGCGCACGAGCAAGGGCCGCGCGATCGTGAACTTCATCGGGATGGAGACGGGCGAGAACATCGCGGCGATCGCGTTCGTGCCGAAGATCGAGAAGGGCAAGTTCGTCGTAACGCTCACGAAGAAGGGGCAAATCAAGAAGACCGAGGTCGACGAATACGAGAATTTCCGCGAGAAGGGTATCATTGGGGTGAAGGTCGACGACGGCGACCAGCTGCTCTACGCGGCGCTCACTGACGGAACGCGCGACCTCCTCATCGCGACCAAGATGGGCCAGAGCATCCGTTTTCCCGAGGAGCAGGTCCGCCCGATGGGGCGGGCGACGCACGGAGTGAAAGGGATCGACCTGACCGAGGGCGACGAAGTCGTCGGGCTCGAGGTCAGCGACGACGCGCGCCCAAACGTCCTTGCCGTCTGCGCAAACGGCTACGGCAAGCGGACGAACATCGAGGAGTTTCGCAAGCAGAACCGCGGCGGCAAGGGGATCATCCTGATCGACGCGAGCGAGCGGAACGGGCCGGTCGTGGGGATCAAGCTGGTGAAGGACGGCGACGAGGTGATGCTCATCACCGACCGCGGGCAGACCTTGCGAACGCGCGTGGACGAGATCCGCGAGACCGGCCGCAACGCTCAGGGGGTGAAGCTGATGACGCTCAGCGAAGGTGAGCGCATCGTCGCTCTCGAGCGCCTCGCCGAGAGCGCGGAGGGCATCGACGGCGGCGGCGAGAGCATGCCGCCCCCCCCCAACGGCGAGAGCATGCCCCCGCCCAGCGATCTCAATTGAAAACTCTCTCTGTGAAGTCCCTCTCGGCGAAGGACCGGCGCGAACGCTTGAAGCGGGCGCCGGAGATTGCCCCGAAGACGCTGGCGACACTGGCCAAGCAGCATCCGACGGCCCACTGCGAGCTCGACCACCGATCGGCGTTCGAGCTCATCGTGGCGGTGGTGCTCAGCGCCCAGACGACGGACGTCGCGGTGAACAAGGTCACGCCGAAGCTCTACGAGCGTTTCCCCGATGCGCGGGCGCTCGCTGCGGTCGAACCCAAGGAGGTCGAGCCCTACGTCGCCAGCCTCGGGTTCTTCCGGATGAAGTCGAAGGCGCTCGTCGGGCTCGCGCGCGCAATCGTCGACAAGCACGGAGGCGAGGTTCCGCGGTCGATGGACGAGCTAGTCGAACTCCCGGGGGTCGGGCGCAAGACCGCCAACGTAGTGCTCGGCGTGATGTGGAACGAACCGGACGGTGTCGTCGTCGACACGCACGTGATGCGCATTTCGCAGCGCCTCGGCTGGACGAAGAACACCGATGCCGAGAAGATCGAGCGCGATCTGTGCGCGATTCTGCCGCGCGAGGAGTGGGATCACGCGAGCCATGTGCTCATCTTCCACGGCCGGCGCGTCTGCTTTGCGCGAAAGCCGAACTGCGAGGGCTGCAGCGTGAGCGACGTCTGCCCCGCGGCCTTCGACGCCGAGCACGTCGGCCGCAAGGCGGCCGCAAATGGAGACGGCCGCCGCAAGGCGGCCGCAAATGGAGACGGCCGCCGCAAGGCCGCAAACGGAGCCAAGGCCGGTGCGCTACGCAAAGCCGCGGGCCCGCGCGCGGCGAAGGCCGGGTCGCACGCGAAGAAGCGATCGCCTCGCGCCACCCGCGGCTGAGAGCGAAGACGCACCTGTCCAAGGCGGCCGCTCGCAAGGCTCATCCCACCGCGATGCAGCGGCGGCGAGCCCTGCGAGAAGCCCTTCTCGAACGGGAGGATGACCGTAGCGTGGTGGCGACTAAAGCAAAGTGCCCGCCGCCAGCGGAGCCCCGACCAGGGGCGCCGCACCTAGCGCCGGCAAGGGCAGCAAGATGGGAAAGATTATGCTCGTGAACGGGATCGCCGCTGTCTGAGCGGCCAGCGCCGTGGTCGCGATGGGCGTCGCGAAGATGCTCAGGCCCGCGGTCGCGAGCGCGGATGATGTCGAGATGGCGGAGGCCTGCGTGATGGCCGCAGCCTGTGCCGCCGACTGCGCCATGAACGTCACGTTGAACGTGAACGGCGTGAACGCATTGATCGCGGTCAGGTTAGAGAACACGAGGGCGTTGGCCGTGAGCGCCGGCGTGAACCATGCCGAGGCAAAGCCGGGCGCGAAGGCACCATTGGCAAATGTGCCCGTGAGCGCGGCCGTCGGCGTGAAGGCGCCAAAGCCGAATCCCAGCGGGGCGGCGAACGGCGCAAAGCTGCCCGTGAAGCCGAACGCCGGAGCGATGAGGCCCGCGGGTCCGAAGAGCCCAGCGCCGCCGAAGAGGGGTGCCGCGCCAACGGGGGGGACGAACGCGTTCAGCAAGGGCGTGCTGATCGTGGTCGCGAGGAGGCCGGGAAAGGTGGCGCATGTGACGCCGAGGTTGGTCACACCCGCGACGTCGAACGCGAGCGCGCCGATCGCGGCCGGCGACCAGACAGAGATGGGCCACGTCCCGGCAAGGCCGTTCCAGGCGATCGGTCCCGCCGGCCACGCCAAAATGGTCCCCGTGTTTGCGATCAGTTGGGCCTCGTCGGTCTTCGCGGTCTGCTCGCCGGCGGACTGCTGCGGCTGCGTCTCGGCCGTGCAAGCGCTGGAGCTCGCGGCCAGTGCCAGCGTGAAGACGGAAATCAGTGTGCGAGGTTTCATCGTTGTTTCCTTTCGCGAATGCATTCTTCATGGATGCGTTGGGAGTGCGGAGTCGCTTCCGGCTCCTGTGCTGTCGGACGGCGTGCGTTCAGCAACGCTCGTGCCCTTAGTCGAGCCGCTGAGCGAGCACCTGACTCTCCGCGGATCAGCAGCGTTCTTCGGGGCGACGTCGGACCTATGGAACTAAAGGATCGAGCACCTCCGCCGATAAGTGGCGCCGATTCCCGGGGGGCGATTCGACGCAACCGTGCACGCCGAGGCGCGAAACGGGGCGTGTGGTGTCCCCGCGCCAAGCGTGGGAAGTCGCGCGGCGGGGCTCCGCCATCTCGCCGCCGCAACGCGGCCGGTGCGCGGCTGACCCGCGCGGCGCATCCGTCACCCGCAAGCACTTCCACAACCTTCCGCATCCCGTCTACGCTCTGCGGCGCATGTCGACAGGACGCCCAGGACGCATGGAGCCGGCGACCGGGGACGCCGTGAGCCTCGTGAATGAGCTCGTGCGACTCGCGGTGACTCAGCGGGCGAGCGACATCCATCTCGAGCCGAAGCACGACATGATGCAGGTGCGCCTGCGCATCGACGGCGCCTTGGTGGACGTGCAGCCCATCGCGCTCGTAGTGGCCCCGAACGTCGTGTCGCGTGTGAAGGTCCTCGCCAAAATGGACATCGCCGACCGGCGGTTGCCGCAGGACGGGCAGATCGCGATCGAGTTCGACGGCGGAAAGCGCGTGCACCTGCGGGCGTCCACGTTCCCGGCGTCGCAAGGCGAGAAAGTGGTGCTGCGCATCCTGTCGAGCCAGCAGCTGATCCCGTTCGAAGGTCTCGGGCTGGATACGAACGCGCAGGAGACGTTGCGCGACGTGCTCCTGCGCCCGCAGGGGTTCGTCGTGACCAGCGGGCCGACCGGCGCGGGAAAGACTTCGACGCTCTATGCGCTCATGAAGCTCATCGATCCCAAGGCGGTCAACGTGGTGACCCTGGAGGATCCCGTCGAGGTGGAGCTCTACGGGCTCACCCAGGGCCAGGTCAACGTGCGCGCAGGCTTCACGTTCGCGTCCGGCCTGCGCGCCATCCTGCGGCAAGACCCCGACGTCATTCTCGTCGGCGAGATGCGCGACTCGGAGACCGCCGGGATCGCCATGCAAGCGGCGCTGACGGGGCACCTGGTTCTGTCGACGCTGCACACGTCAGACACCGTCGAGACCATCGTGCGACTGGTCGACCTGGGGGTCGAACCGTGGATCGTCGCCAACGCGCTCTCCGCCGTTCTTGCGCAACGCCTCGTTCGTATCGTGTGTCCACACTGCAAACGAACGGCACGACTGGAACGCGACTTTTGGGACGGCAACGATCTCCTCTTGCCCGCCGGGAGCGAGGTCGTCCGGCCGGCCGGCTGCGCGCAGTGCATGCGCACGGGATATCGCGGTCGGACGGGTATTTTCGAAGTGGTCGAGCTCGATGACGACCTGCGCGATCTGGTCAAGGCGAAGGCGCCGGCCCGCGCGTATCGCGAGATCTACCTCCGGCGCCGAATCCCGAGCTTGCGGCGCGCTGGGATGGAAAAGATCGCAGAAGGCGTGACGACGGTCGACGAAGTGCTACGGGTGACGTGATGAAAACGACCGTCTGCCTGCCGCTCTTGGTGGCCCTGGCGGCGTGCGCCGCCAGCGAGCCCGCTCCGAAAGACCCCTCGTCTCAGGCCCCCGCGTCGGGAGCAGGCGCGACGTCGCGCCAGGCGGGCGACGAAGGCGCGCGGCCGCTCACGCGTGCCGAGTGCGAGTCGCTCGGCGAGTGGCTCGAGGACGCGTGCAAGAGCCGCCCTAACTCTCGCTCGGCGCAGATCGACGGGTGGTGCAGCGACATCGTCGCGAACGTGGACGACGGCTCGTGGGTGGCGGGCGACTGCGCGCAGCACATCAAGTACGTCGATTCGGTGTGCTTTCGGAGCACGACGCAGGTCGGCTCACTGATGGACTGCGATCGCTCGGTCTCACGACCGTAGTGTCCCGAGTCGCGGTCCCATGGGGCCCAGTCCTCGGGACACTCCGCGGATTCGTCGTGCCTAGGCACGACGAATGACGGAGGGGACGGTTGAGCGGTGCGTGGAGCCCGCGTCAGCTCCCCACGAGACCGTCCCAGTGGCGACCGCTGGCTACGAAGGACGCGTACGAAACTCGTCGACCAGTCGCTCGGTCGCGGTGTACGGGTCTTCGGTTCGCGCCTCGACCTCGCGCAGCGCGGCCTCGATCTTCGCCCCCAGATCGTGCACCGCCGCGTCGATGAGCGCTTCGCGGAGCGCCTCCCGCACCTCGTCCGCGAGGCGACTCCGTCGCCGCGCGCGACCCGCCGCCGTGCTCTCGGTCCAGGCGCGGTGCGCCGCGAGCGCCGCGGTCAGCGGCGCAACGCCCTCCCCGCGCGACGCGACGCATTTGAGGATGGGCGGCGTCCAGTGCGAGGTCGGCTCGCCCGTCGCGCCGGCCGAGCCCGAAGCCCCGACGTGCGCGTCCGCCGCCGTATGCGTCGCATGTCCCCGGATCCTCGACAGGGCCCGGATCGACTCGTTGCCGAGCGCGATCATCAGCTCGAGATCGCGGACGGTCGCGTCGGCCCCCTCGCGATCGGCCTTGTTCACCGCAAACACGTCGGCGCATTCGAGGAGCCCGGCCTTGATGGCCTGGACCTCGTCTCCCATCCCGGGCGCGAGGACGACCAGCGTGGAGTGCGCGGTCCGCGTGATCTCGAGTTCGTCCTGACCCACGCCGACGGTCTCGACGAGGATGACGTCGTACCCGCACGCGTCGAGGACGCGCACGACGTCGCGCGCGCTGCGCGAGAGGCCGCCCAGATGACCGCGCGTCGCCAGCGAGCGGATGAAGACGCCTTCATCGGTGGCGTGACGGGACATCCGGATCCGATCGCCGAGAATCGCGCCGCCCGAGAAGGGGCTGGTCGGATCGACGGCGACGACCCCGACGCGCGAACCGCCCGCGCGATACGCCTCGATGAGACGATCGCACAACGTGGATTTGCCGGCCCCTGGGTTGCCCGTCACGCCCACGATCCAGGCCCTGCCCGTGTGGGGCCAGAGCGCCTTGAGGAGTTCGGCATACCCCGGGGCTCGGTCGTCCACGATACGCATGGCGCGCGCCACGGCGCGCGCTTCGCCAGCGAGGACGCGCGTCACGAGCTCGCCGACGTTCATGGGTGCTTTTGCCAGTAGGCGCAGGTCACGGTGGGGGCTTCGGGAGGAGCGTCCGCGGTCCCCCCAAGCGCAAGCATAGAAGGCGCGGCGGCGCGAAAGACCCTGTCTTCACTGCGTAATGTGCAGCGCACTTGCTAGCACGGCGTCTCTTTCGTTGCCTCGCCCTCTTCATTGGTTGAACCGGGGCGCAGCCTGTGGTCCTTTGGGCAACCCCGTTTGCTTGGGGCAACTCTCGCCTTGCGCAGGTGCAACCGGGGAGAGTGCATAACGACGACAAAGAGGGATCCCGTGACCCAGCTGACCGACCTGGTCGTTTACAACGACCGCAAACTCGCCGCCCGCTACGCCACGCAAAAGATCCCGATGACGACGCTCTACGAGGCATACCTGAACGGCCAGGTCGATATCCCCGACATGGATGCGTTCCTCGACGCACGCGACCAGTTCGTGAACTACACCCTCACGAAGCACCACATCGAGTTCCTCTTCTCGCGCCTCATTCCCGACGTGGCCATCCACTCGCGGAAGCAGGACGAGCGTCAGGTGCGCGAGCACTACGACCGCGGCGACGACTTCTTCGAGGCTTTCCTCGGCGAGCGCATGGTCTACACGGCGGCGTTCTTCCGGGACGAGCAGGAGTCGCTCGAGCAAGCGCAGGACAACAAGCTCGACCTCGTATGCCGAAAGCTCATGGTCCGTCCCGACGACGAGATGCTCGACATCGGCTGCGGGTGGGGCACCCTCGCGCTGCACGCCGCGAGGAACTACGGCGCCCGAACGACCGGGATTACGATCAGCAAGAATCAGACGGAGTTCGGCAACGCGCGCATCTCGAAGGCGGGCCTCGCTGAGCGGGCGCGCGTCGAATGCCTGGACTACCGCGACATCCCGCAGCGGAAGTTCGACCGCATCGTCAGCCTCGAGATGGTCGAGCACGTCGGGATCAAGAACCTGCCGAAGTACTTCGCGCAGGTACGCGAGCTTCTGAAGGACGACGGCATGTTCCTCCTCCAGTTCTGCGGCCTTCGCCGCGGCGGCGGCCAGGGAGTCGCGCCGCTCGGTCTGCGCCCGGAGGACATGATCTGGGGCCTGTTCATGAACGAGTACATCTTCCCCGGCGCCGACGCCTCGCTCCCCTTGAGCGACATGGTGAAGGCGATGGAGAAGGCTGGCTTTGACGTCCAGTCCGCGGAGAACGTGAGCATTCACTATGCGCTCACGATCAAGCGGTGGCACGACAACTGGCGAAAGAACCGCCCGGCGATTCTCAAGGCCTACGGAGAGCGCTGGTATCGCCTCTGGCACCTCTTCCTCGCGTGGTCGTGGCGCATCGGGGCGCAGGGCAACGCCGCCTGCTTCCAGGTCGTCGCGCACAAGAACCTCGACGCGTTCGACCGCAAAGTCTTCGTCGGCTACTCTTCGCTCGGCGGCGTGCGCGCCCCCGAGAAGGAGCAGCGCGAGCGCCTAGTCGCCGCGAACGGCACCGCCCACGCGGAGTAGGCGCGCGCCATCACGCAGAACGCGTAGCGCGCTCGATTCGTTCGAACGCCCACGCAGCGGCCTCGCGCACCATGGGGTCGTCGTGCTCGCGCGCGGCGGCCTCCAGAGCCCGCAGGGCTCTCCGGTCGCCGCGGTTGCCGAGGACGATGGCCGCGTTGCGGGCGAGGCCGCTCCTGCCCGCCCGCCTTAGCGGCGAACCCTCGGTCAGGTCGTGCCAGGCGACGTCGTCGAGGGCGAGGCAGTCCTCGAGGCGGACGCGCGACCAGCGCTCGAGGGATGCGAACGGCGCGCCGTCACCGCCGTCGAGCGGCGCCCGGGCGCCGGCGCCGGCGTTGAAAGGACACGTGGTCTGGCAGTCGTCGCAGCCGAAGAGGTGGTCCGACACGCCCTCCCGCAGCTCGAGCGGCACGGCGCTCCGGCGCTCGATCGTCAGATACGAGACGCACTTGCGCGGGTCGAGGACGAAGGGTGCAACGAAAGCCGACGTCGGGCACGCGTCCAGACACCGCGTGCAGGAGCCGCAGCGCTCTTCGATCGGCTGACCCGGCTCGAGCTCGAGGTTCGTGACGACCTCGCCGAGGAGCACCATCGAGCCGATGCCCGGAACGATGAGCATCCCATTCTTCCCGATGAAGCCGAGCCCCGCGCGCGCCGCCCACGCGCGCTCGAGCACGGGCTCCTCGTCGCACAAGGGACGCGCCAGGACCGGCGGCTCCCCGAGCGACCGAACGAACTTGGCCAGGCGCCTGAGTCTCCGGCGAAGGAAGCCGTGGTAGTCGCGGCCGCGAGCGTAGAGCGCCAGGCCCCGCTCGACCGTGCCCTCACGCGTGGCAGGCAGACGATCGCCGGGGCCATAGCGCCGCGCGACGCACACGACGCTCCTGGCGCCGGGCAAGATCCCCTCGCCGTCGAGCCGTTCGCGCACGGGACGCGTCTCCTCCCGGCCGAGCCAGTTCATCTCGCCCTGCATTCCGTCGCGCACGAACGATTCGTACGCGGCGAAGTCTCGATCCAGTTTCACGTCCGCGCGCGCGATGCCCACGGCGTCGAAGCCGAGCCGCACCGCTTCGCGGCGGACCTGATCGGAAAATGAGACGCGAGACGACATCTTGGCGTAGCGAGCTTTCGAGTATGGTCAGCGTGTTGTGAGGCGGCGGCCATGGCAACCCTGATGAACGGCGGGGCGCTCGGCGATGGCGCAGAGATGGAGGCAACGCAGGACGCGCTCTTCGGCGGCAGCGTCGTCCTGTATCAGCCTCCTCGCGGCGCAGGATACCGTACGAACGTCGACGCGCTGCTCCTCGCCGGGTTCGCGGCTTCGGCGGGCAACCTTCAGTCGCCCCCGAAGGCCGCCGCGCTCGCGTTCGACCTCGGAGCGGGCGTCGGAGCGGTCGGGTTGTCGCTGTTGCGCCTCGGCGCCGCTCGCCGTGTCGTGCTCGTCGAGATCGACGAGCAACCTGCCGCGATGGCCCGCCGGAACCTCGACGCGAACGGCTGGACCGATCGCGGCGAGGTCGTGCGGGGCGACGTGAGAGACGTGGCGCGGTCGAGGCGCGGACAGGCCGCGCTCGTCGTGTGCAACCCGCCGTACGTCGCGCCCGGACGCGGGCGAGTCCCTCCGGCACAGGCGCGCGCACGCAGCGGGCGGCTCGCCACTTTCGTCGAGGCCGCGCGGCAGCTCGCCGGGCGAAAGGCCCGCGTGTGCTTCGTCTATCCAGCCGCCGAGCTCGCGCTCCTGCTGGCGACGCTCGCCGCCGAGGGGCTCCATGCGAAGCGGCTGCGCTTGGTCCACGCGACGCCGCAGTCTCCAGCGCGCCTGGCGCTCGTCGAAGCCGTCGCGGGTCGTGCCGGTGGACTGAACGTGACGCCGCCGCTCGTCGAGAGAGGCCCGCGCGGTTACACGCCGGAGATGGAAGCGCTGCTGGACCAGCGACAATGATCTCTCCGCCCTTACAACCCGAACGGCATATCGAGCGCGCGATGCTTTCGCCAGGCGCGGTCGCCCCCGGCGATCTTCTTTTCGGCAAGCTCGCGCATCATCAGGTTGACGGGCCAGTAGGCGACGTTCTGGATCCACGAGCGGCCCACGCCGAAGTCGTAGCGGCGCCGGATGGAGGACATCGAGTACATCGCGCGCCAGGCCCGAACCCAGCCGTCGCGCAGCGTGTCGCGCGACATCCGCAGCGGCCGGTAGAACGGGGCGTCGGAGTCGTGATCCCCGCTGAGCCACCAGCGGTCTTTGGTGAGGCGGTCTTCCGCCTTGAGGCGCTTGTAGAGCGCCGTCCCCGGGTAAGGAGTCAAGAGCGCGAAGAGCGCCATCGTGAGCTTGGATTCGACGCAGAACTCCACGGTGCGCTCGAACGCGTCCGGCGTGTCGTCGTCGAGCCCGAAGATGAAGCTGCCCCACACGGCGATGCCGTGGTCGGCCAGACAGCGCACGACCTCCGTGTACTTGCGCGGCTTGTTCTGCTTCTTGCCGGCCTGGCGGACCGCCTCGTCGTCGACGGACTCGAAGCCGATGAAGAGTGCCTTGCAGCCGGCGCGCGCCATGACCTCGACGTTCTCGACCCGGTGGAGCGCCGCGAGGGACGCCTGCGCGACCCAGTGCTTCTCGAGCGGAACCATCGCCTCGAAGAGCTCGTGGCTGTACTTGGTGTGGATCATCACGTTGTCGTCGCCGAAGAGGACGCGAGGACCGCACGTCTCCAGTTCGGCGATGACCTCCGGAACGGGCCGGAAGCGAAACTTGGTGCCGTTGTATGTCGAGACGCTGCAGAACTCGCACGGGAAGGGGCACCCACGGGTCGTCTGCACGACGTCGAAGGGTACGTAGCGCACCGACTTCGCGAGATCGCGGCGAGGCAACGGCAACCCCACGAGTGGCTTCCATTCCTCGTGCTCGTAAATGGACCTCCGGAGAAGCGAACGCGTGCGCCCGAGCCTCTCCTCGCGGGCGTCCCGGACGACGTCTTGCCAAAGCCACTCCGCCTCGCCGGAGACGACCGCGTCGGCGTGCTCCAGGGCCTCCTCCGGGAGCGCGGTCACGTGAATGCCGCCGAGGACGACGCGGCTGCCGCGTGCGCGGTAGGCGTCCGCGATCGCGTACGCGCGCGCGGCCGTCTTCGAGTTGACGCTGATGCCCACGAGGTCGGGCGCGTCGTATTCCTCGTGGAGCGCGATCGGATCAAGCCCGTCGTCACGAAATGTGAGCTCGACGTCCTCGGGCGTGTGCGCGGCCAGCGTCGCGACCCAAAGCGGCTTGATGTAGGTCGAGTCCTCGTTCGAGGGCGCGACGAGGTGCACGTGGAAGGGACGCGCCATTGCGCCGGGAGAATACCTCGACTTTCGACCGCGCGACGCATCGGCCGCGCGGGGAGACGTAGGTCAGTGTTCCCCGAGCAGCCGATCCAGCGCGATCGCACACGCCGCCCGCACGCTGAGGTGATTGTAGTCGCCTCGGGACGACCGGATCGGAGCCAGGAGCGCATTCGCGGCGTCGATGACGCTCGGCGCAAGACCCCAACCCGTACCGAACACGACCAGTACGGGGCCACCCTCCCCATGGAGGCGCTCGCGTGCAGCCTCGAAGCCAAGGGGTTCTCCCAGGCGCCTCGCCGCGGTGACCCACACCTCGACCTCCTGCCGACCGCCCAGCGCCTCGATGGCCGCATCGAGCGAATCGACGACGCGCAACACCCGGAGCGCCTCGCGCCGGTCCGGTATCCTCCGGCCGCTCGAGCCCTCCGTCCAGTGACTGCGGATGCGCTCGACGAGCTCACGCTGTGCGGCGATGGGATGCGCCACGAAGTAGTCGCTGCAGCCGTACGTCCGCGCGCTGCGCGCAAGGTCGTGCACGTCCAGGTTGGTCACCGCGGTCGTGACGACCGCGCCCTGCCGGTCGAGGACGGGATGGTGAACGAGCGCGATGGCGACTCTCCTCAACGGCGGCCTCCGGTGGGGTCGCGCTCCTTCTCTGCGCGCTCGAAGCGCTCCCAGAGGTCAGGGCGTCGCGCCTGCGTCCGGGCGACGGCCTGCTGCCAGCGCCAGGCGGCGATCTGCGCGTGATTTCCTCCGGCGAGGACCTCCGGGACACTCGCGCCGCGAAATTCGGCAGGGCGCGTGTAGTGCGGATACTCGAGCAACCCGCCCGCGTCGGGGCTGTGCGACTCGTCGATGGTCGACGCCTCGTTGCCGAGGACGCCGGGGAGAAGGCGGGCGCACGCGTCAATCACCGCCATGGCGGGCACCTCGCCGCCGGTGAGGACGAAGTCGCCGAGAGAGACCTCCTCGTGCACGTGGGCACGGACGCGCTCGTCGAACCCCTCGTAGCGCCCGCAGACGAGCATCAGGGCCGGGAGCGCGGCGAGCGCGTGGATTCCGCGCTGATTGAGCGCTCGACCCTGCGGCGTCAAGAGAACACGCCGGGCGAGCACGCCATCCGGAGCGTCCGCGTCCATAGACTCCATCGTCGCGACGAGGACGTCCACGCGCATCACCATCCCGCTGCCGCCGCCGTACGGCGTATCGTCGACGCTCTTGTGCTTGCCAAGCCCGAATTCGCGCGGGCTGCGAAAGCGGACCGCGAGCTGCCCCCCGTTCAGGGCCCGCCCCACGAAGCTCGTGGCCAAAAATCCGGCGAACATCTCGGGGAACAACGTGACGACGTCGACGCGCACGGCGGGGCCTCACGCTCTATCTAGGCCATCGAGCGCCGTCAGCACGACGAAACCGCCCGACACGTCCACCCGGCGAATCACCGCCTCCACCAGCGGCACCTCCCACGCGCGCCCGCCGTCGGCAGCGGCAACCACGAGAACGTCGACCGTCGGATAGCTGCGAAGCTCCGTGACTCGCCCCACCTCGCGCTCCTCCGGCCCCTCGCCGACGACGACTCGGGCTCCCTCGATGTCGCACGCGTAGAATTCGCCCGGCTCGAGCGGCGGGAAGTCGCCCCGTCGGGCGCATACGAGCGCGCCCCGCAGCTCGGCCGCGCGATCGCGGTCATCCACCGAATGCAGCTTGAGGAGGATCGCTTCGTTCGCTCTGCGCGCACCGTCCACGCTCACCTCTTGCTCGTCGCCCTCGGCGAAACGCACGAGGACCTCGTCCAGCTCGAGGAGCAAGTCGCTGTCGCGGTTGAACGGACGCAGCCGGACCTCACCCCGCACGCCGTGCGGGCGCGCCACCTCTGCCAGCGGCACCCACGCGTCGGGCGCCAGCATCGTCAGTCGATGATGTCGAGGTGTGCCCTGCGGCCGAGCTTCGTCGATACGGCGGTGAGGATGGTCCGCATCGACTGCGCGGTGCGCCCCTCCTTACCGATCACCTTTCCGATGTCGTCCTTGGCCACGCGGAGCTCGATCACGCTGTTGTGCTCCCCGCCGACCTCGGTGACCTCCACCTCATCGGGGTGGTCGACGAGCTCCACGGCGATTGCGTGGATCAGCTCCTTGAGCGGCATGGAAGCGTCCGGGGCTTGCACGTTCACGGCGCCCCGGCGGGGCCAGGCGCCGCAGCGGCGGCGGTGCGCGACTGGCGCTTGACCAGGCGATCGACGGTGGCGGAGGGCTGAGCCCCCTGCCCGGTCCAGTACGCAAAGCGATCCTGGTCGAGCGCGAAATGAACCGGCTCGCGCGTGGGATCGTACGTACCGATGTTCTCCAGGAAACGCCCGCCACGCGGGCTGCGCTGATCGGTGACGACGATGCGGTAGAAGGGCTGTCTCTTATACACATCTCCGAGCCCACGAGACAGGCAGAAATCTC
>CALKVG010000382.1 GCA_937998045.1 uncultured Myxococcales bacterium | reverse complement strand
CGCCCCAGGAACCGCACTCGCGAGCTCTGGGCCAAGTTTTTCAACACGCTCTTAGGGTCTGCAAGACGCACGCGGACTCGAGCGGAAGCGCCATTCGGAAACGAAGTCGCATCGCTTTGACTTGCAAAACACGCTTTCGCGTGTGCAAAAACCGTGATCGCAGACGCAAAACATTCATCCGAACCTTCGAACGGATCTTTTTGCCTTCAAAGATGCGTTCTTTGATCTTCGATCGCACATTCGAGAGCTCCGAAAGACGCGATCAGGAATGAAAAATGCGTTTTCTCGAACACAATCTTCGCATTCTGACATCCAAACTGCATCTTCTGGCACCATAAATGTGCTTTTTCGTCCTCGATCGACTTCTTTTCAAATCCAATCGATACTTTTTCGAACGCGAAACCTACTTTCGAGCCTCAAATCGACGCTTTCGCAAGCGCGAACGACACGTTCGCGACCGAATTCGATCGGCTGAGCGAGCAGCAAGGGACCGCGGTGGCGCGCGAAATGTGCGACCTCGCCGGCTTTCGGCAGGCCCTCGGAGCGCGCGCTCTCTTGGCGACTCTCGCTCGCAACCTCTAAGATTCCACGCGTGCCCGGCAGCGGTCCTTTCGTCATCCTCGGGGGCGGGCCGTGCGGCCTCGCAGCGGCGTGGCACCTCTGCAAGGCCGGCGCAAAACCCGTCGTCGTCGAGCGGGAGCCTCTGGTCGGCGGATTGTGCGCGACGTACGAACGCGACGGGTGGCGGTTCGATCTCGGGGGGCACCGTTTCGTGTCCGCCGACGAGTCGTTGTCGCGATGGCTCGAGCAGCTCCTCGGAGACGATCTGCTCGTCGCCGAGCGGAAGAGCGTCGTGCTCCACGAAGGGAGAACGTTCCGCTATCCGCTCGAGGCCGGCGATCTCGCGCGGAACCTCGGCTGGCGCGAGAACGCCAGGGCGCTCGCGGGCTATGCCGCGGTCCGCGCGCGCGCTCTCATCGAGCCCGGCGAGGATCGCACGTTCCAGCAGTGGGTGACCACACGCTTCGGGCGTCCTCTCTACGACTCCTTCTTCGGCCCGTACACCCACAAGCTCTGGGGCCTCCACCCGAGCCTCATCTCCGCCGACTGGGCGCGCGAACGGATTTCGCTGCTCGACCTGGGCGACGTCTTCTTGCGCCTCTTCGGATTGCGGCGCACCCCCGTGCGCACGTACGCGCGGCGCTACCGGTACCCGCGCCTCGGGATGGGCCAGCTCTATCGCGTCATGGCGGAAGAGATCCGCGCGCGGGGGGGAGTCGTCCTGACGGATACGCGCGTCGCGGGGCTCGAGACGAGCGCAGAGCGCGTCACCGCCGTGCACGTCGAGGGACGTCACGGCGCCCGCGAGCGCATCCCGACAGGCGAGCTCCTGTCCACGCTTCCGCTGCCCGAGCTCGTACGAATGCTGCGCCGGGACGCATCCGCCGAGTTCGACGCCACCGCGTCGAGACTACGGTTTCGCGCTCTCGCCTTCGCCAACCTGATGCTCGCTCGGCGGGACTTCTCCGAAAACACCTGGATGTACGTCGCGAGCCCGCGCCTCACGATGTCGCGCATTCAGGAGCCGAAGCGGCGCAGCGCGGCGATGGCGCCGGAGGGGCGGACGTCGCTCATGCTGGAGGTGCCGTGCGACGTGGGCGACGCGACCTGGGACGCCGGCAACGACGAGCTTCGGGCGCGAATGCAGGGCGAGCTCGCGTCCCTCGGCTTCCGCCTCGACGACGTTCTCGGTTCGTTCGTCGTCCGCGTGGCGCACGGCTATCCCGTCTACCACCTGAACTACGAGCGCGATCGGCGCGTCCTTCTGGCCGAGGTCGCGCGGTTCGGCAACGTCCGAACCGCCGGGCGCCAGGGTCTCTTTCGCTACGTCTTCATGGATGCCGCGATGCAGATGGGCGCGGCCGCGGCCGGACAAATGCTGGCCGGAGGGGGTCGAGCCGCCGAGCTGGACGCCATCGGCCGATCGAAGAACGTCGTCGAGGCGAGCGCCCTGACGGCGTAACGGTTCAGAGCGGGCGGGTGCGCGCGGCGTGAGCACCCGCGGCGTCGTGGCGCGCGCGTCCCTCTGCGCTCGCGCGGGTCAGGTGGGGATCGGATCGCCCGCGAGCAGACCGAAGAGCGCGTGATCGAGCCAGCGACCCTGGCAGCGCTCGGCCTCGCGGGCGATCCCCTCGAAGCGGAAGCCCAGGCGCCGGATGACGCCGAGGGACGCGTAGTTGTCCGTCGCCGCAGCCACGCGCACGCGGTGCGCGTTGAGCCGCTTGAAGGCCCATACGAGCGTCGCCCGCGAGGCTTCCGTCATGTAGCCGCGGCGCGCGCCGTCGACGCGAAGCCAGTATCCGAGCTCGGCGCTCTGATGCAGGTGCGCGAGCGACTCGAGGCCGACGACGCCGAGGAAGCGACGCGTGGTGCGCTCGCGGATGGTCAGGCGCAAGGCCCGCGCGTGATCCCAGTCGCTCGCGCTGGCCTCGCAATATCGCCAGCTCGCGTCGAGGTCCGTATTGAAGGGTACCCAGGGCAGCCACTTCTCGAGGTGTGCGCGCGAGGTCTCGACGGCGTTCCACATATCGGAGGCGTCGGCAGGCTCCACGGGCGTGAGCACGAGGCGCGCAGTGTCGATGGGGCGGTGTCGGAGCTCGGCGCGAGGCGGCACGACCAGCATTGCGTTCCGAAGGTACGACGAACCGCGCCGGCTTGCATTTCGGCTGACGTCACCGCTTCGGTTTGTCCGGGTAGGCGCTGACGAGCTCCTTGCTTGGCCGCTCCACGCCCTCGAGGGCGCTCGTGACGAGGTCGCGGCCGTCGCTCGCGAAATAGAGGGACTCGCCGGGACGCGGTTCGCCGGGGTTCGCAGCGATTCCGCCGCTCTCGAAGAACTTGAGCCCCCCGTGGATACGGCGGGCGAGCGCGAGGTGGCCGTGCATGAAGTTGCCGCTCTGTCGGTCGCGTACGGCGACGCAGAAGCCGTCGCGGACGTGGTACTCCGTGTTCCGGGTCACGTAGACGCGGTGGCGGCGGCGATCGGGGCCCCTGTACTCGCTCGGTTGCGACTGCTGCGCCTCGAGCCGGCGCGCGGCGTTCGATTCATTGCTCATCGTCGGCCTCCTCCGCCCGGCCGGCTGCTTGCGCTCGGTGGTGATCGCGCTGCCCCGGGGCGGCAGAGGGGCACGATGCGTCGAGGGCCGCCGCGGGGCCAAGTATTCGGTGATCGTGCGGGGGAAACCCCCTATCGTGCGGCACCCATGGTGCGCGCTGCCTGGCCGCTTCCGCGCCCATCCGCGAGGTCGCTCGCCCTCCTCGTCGTCGCGGTCCTCGCGGTCGGCGCGGTCGGCGGCGTCCTCCTCGCCCGGTCGAAGCGCCCGAGCCCGGCCGGCGCGCTCGCGGCCGTTCCGCACGACGCCTGGCTCGTCGCCGTGGTCGACGTCGCCTCGCTACGCGCTTCGCCGATCGCCAAGACGGCGTTCGGCGCCGGATCGTCGACCCTCGTCCCGGGCGTGGGCTCCGTGGTCGAGCTCTGCGGGTTCGACCCCATCGCGCGCCTGCGCGAGGTCGTCGTTGCCTCGCCGGAGGGCGGCGACCCCGGGGACTTCGGGCTGGCCTTCACCGGCGAGTTCTCGAAGGGCGAGCTCGCGGCGTGCGCGGAGAAGGTGATCCGGTCTCGCCTGGGGCAGCCCTCGACCACGGCGCGCGGGAGCTTCGCCCTCATCGAGGACGACGCCGCGCGCGCGGGAGGGCAGCACCTGGCGCGCGTGGCTTACCGCGAGGGCGGCCCGTTCGTGGTGGGGCGAGGTGCCTGGCTCGACGCGATGATCGACGCAGTCGACGGAAAAGTCGAGCGGGAGCGGCCGGAACACGCGGCCCTGCGCGACGCGCTCTCGAAGAGCGCAGCCGGCGCCCGGACGGTCCTCGTCACCGCCGTTCTCCCGAAGGGGCTCCGGGAGCGTCTGAAGAGCGAGATGGCCGGCGAGCTCGCCGGCGGCGGGACCGCTGCCCAGGCGCAGGAGGCGTACGCGGGCGTCCTGGGCGTCGAACAGGCGGGGCTGTCGATAGGCACCGGCGGGCCCGCGTCCTCCACCGACATCGCAGCCGAGCTTCGCTGCGAGACCCCGTCGGACTGCGAGGCGGTGAGGGACCTCCTTCAGCAGAAGCGCCTGGCGCTCTCCAGAAACCTCGGCGTCCGCATCATCGGCCTCGGCGGACTGCTCGACTCGTTCGCGGTGGAGGTCCGCGGCCGGTCCCTGTCGGCCTCGGCGCACGCAAGTACGGACGACCTCGCCCGCGCCGTAGAGCGTACCACGAGCCTCCTCTCCACCCGCCGCCCTCCGGCGGCGCCTCCCGAGCGCAATCCTGGGCGGGACGCCTCTCCTGAGGGCACCCCGTGAGGGCGCTCGAGCGACCCGGATCGACAGTGCGGCATCCGAGCACTATAAAGATGGCTCTCACACGGAGAGGAGCTCATGGCAGGCGCAAACGTGCTCGAGATCAACGACCTGAACTTCGACAACGAGGTCGTCAAGTCCGACGTCCCCTTCCTCCTCGACTTCAGCGCGGTGTGGTGCGGGCCCTGCAAGGCGCTGGCACCGGTCGTCGAGCGTCTGGCCGACGAGTACAAGGGCAAGGTCAAGGTCGGTAAGCTCGACATCGACGACTCCCCCGGCGTGGCGTCCAAGTTCGGGATCAAGAGCGTACCCACCGTTCTTATCTTCAAGGGCGGTAAGGAGTCGGGGCGGCACGTCGGCGTGACGAACAAGGAGACGCTGCTCAAGCTCCTCGGCGTCTGATTCGAGGTTCGCCAAATGCGCCAGGGTCGGCCGGGGGTTTCCGGCCGCAGCCTCGCCTCCGTCGGGCGCGCGGGGTCGTCTCATCTTCCTCTCGCGCGTGGGTCGCGTCGGGCGAGGGAGCGAGTCAACACCCTACGACGCCATGCGCTAGCATGCGGATTGCGATGCAGACCTTCGACCCGCGCCTACTCGCCCTGCGCGATTGGCTGCGCGGTCAGGTCCTGCAGGGAACGCAGGGCGTCCGCTATCACCTCCGCGAACGCATCGGGGAGGGCGGCCAGGGGTGGGTCTTCAGCGCGAGCTGGGACGAGCCCGCCGGGTACGCGGTCATCGTCAAGGTGCTCCGGCCAGACGCCGTGAACGCCGAAGCGCTCACGCGCTTCGAGCGGGAGGCGCAGGTCCTCCGCCTGCTTGGCCAGGCAGCTCGCCCGAATCCGCACATCGTGCGGTACTTCGACCACTCGGTCGCGCGCCTGCCGCTCGGCGGCGGGCCGCCCATCAACCTCCCGTTCACCGTCCTCGAGTACGTCCGGGGCCCGACGCTCGAACACGTCCTCGCGCAGAGCCGCGGCACCGGGCTCTCCCTCGAGCGAACGCGGCGCATCGCGCGCCAGATGGCGCTCGCGCTGCACGATGTCCATGCGCACAAGATCGTCCACCGCGATCTGAAGCCGTCGAACGTGCTGCTCGCCAACGAGGGCGGCAGCGAAATCGCGAAGGTGACCGACTTCGGGCTGGTCAAGCTGGTCGACATCGGCGTCGGCCGCACGACGGCCCTCGCGGGCGCCACGCTCGGGTACGCGCCGCCCGAGCAGTTCGAACAGGGGAACCTCCGCGTCAACCCGAGGACCGACGTCTTCTCGTACGCGGCGATGGTGTACGAGATGCTCACCGGGGCGAGGGCCTTCCCTCACGGCGACGGCGAGAACCCGCTCATCGTCGTGACGCGCCTGCTGAACGGCCCTCGGCCCAGCCTGGCCACGGCGCGCGGGTCGCTGCCCCCCGAGCTCGCGACACGCAAAGACCTCGTCGAAAAGCTCGAGGCGGTCCTCGTGCGCGCAACGTCGGCCGAGCCCACCGACCGCCCCGCCTCGGTGACCGAGCTCTGGGACGCGCTCGATCCCGTCCTGCGAGCCGCGTCCGAGCGCCCCTCCTTCGCGCCGGCGGGCATAGCGCTCGCGCAGACGGAGCTCGCGCCGAGGGCTTACGGTCCGTCGCAACCCGCGCCGGCCACGCCGCCGCAGGGAGACACGACCCGCCGCCAGTCGCTCCTGCCGCAGAACGAGGCGCAGCTGGCGAACCCCGCGCGCTGGAAGTGGCGGATCTGCGTCGCGGCGATGCGCCCCGGCACCGTGCGCACCGCGGCGTTCGAGTCGTCGGGCGACGTGGCGATCGCGGTCGGCCAGAGCGGGCTGCTGCGCTGGGAGGGGGACTCGTGGTCGCGCATCTCGTCGGCGCCGGAGCTCGACGTACGGCTCGTGCGCGGCCTGTCCTGGCTCGCGGCCAACGAGCTGGTCGTGTACGGGGGGCGGGGCCTGGCCGCGCGCCTGCTCCCCGGCGCGGGCGTCGAGTCGTGGGACTTGCCCGACCGGGAGGCCACGTTCCTCGGAGCGCACGTCGACCTCCAGGGGACCGTCACGCTGGTGGGCGAGCGCCCCGCGCGGCGCGCGGCGCGCGCCGTTTCCCAGGGCGGCGCCGCGACGATGGGGACGATCGCCCAGTTCGCTCGCGGGAAGCTCACGCTGCTGACGGACGCGCCGATGTGCGCGCGCTTGCGCGCGGTGACCCGGCTGCTTCCCGTCCCGGGGACGGGAGGCGGCGGCGCGCTCGTCGCCTGCGGGGACTGGGGCGCCCTCGTCCGGCTGGAGCTGGGGGTCCCCGAGCACGTGGGATCCATCTGCGGGGGTCACCTCCACGCGATCGCCGCCCTGCCGAATGGCGGCGCGGTCACGGTCGGCGCCGGCGGCCACGCGCTCTCGCTGTCGCCGCGGCTGGAGGCCCAGCTCGAAGCCGTGCAGACGACGCGCGATCTGCACGCGCTCGCCGTCGACGGGGCCGGCGTCGCCTGGGCCGGCTCGGCGCAGGCGCGCGTCCTCCGGCGCAGCGACGGGAGCTGGGTACGGATGAGCGGCGAGCTCGGCTTGCCGTCGTCGGTGGTTGCGCTATGGGCGACCTCTCGCCTCGTGCGCGCCATCTGCGACGACGGCGCCGTCATCGAAGGGACCGTCGCGATCGGATGACCACCTCGAGTTTCGACCGCGGCGCCGAGCAACCGGACACCGCGAGCCCAGCCGAGACGCCCACCTCCGGGCCCCCCGAGCGCTCCGCGCCGAGGCGCGCGCCCCGAGAGCGACCGCGCCTCGAACGGATGGGCCGCTTCCTGCGGATCCTGCTCGCCATCACGACCCTCATGCACGTGCCGGTCGCGCTCGGTGCCTTCGAGCTCGCGCGGAGGCTCGGGTGGCCACATCCTGGCCTGGTCGGTTCGCTCTGGGCGGCGCTCGGGATCGGGCTCTTCGTCGGCCGCGCGCGCGCCGGGATGCCCGACCGCCGCCGCCACGCCGCGCTGGTGCGCTTCGTCGACGTCCCGTACTTCGTCCACTGGTGCGCCGCGCTCTATACGCTCATCCCGGCCGCCGTCGCGACGCTGCTCGCTCCGTTGATCGATCTCGCCCGCGGCTTGCCCGTCCGCGCGCCGCTCGGCGCGTACATGTGGGCCTACCTCTCCGGCCTCGTCGTGTGCGGCTACGGCGTCCTCGTGCGCCGCCGCTGGGTCCGCGTCGTCGAGCGCGAGGTGCACGTCGCCGGCCTCGACCCGCGCCTCGACGGGTTGCGCATCGCCCACCTGTCGGACCTGCACATCGGGACGCTGACGCCGAAGGCGTGGGGACTCTCCTGGTCGCGGCGGGCCAACGAACGGGCGCCCGACATCGCCGTGGTCACCGGCGATCTCGTGACCAGCGGCACCGAGTACCACTCGGACATCGCCGAGGTCGTCGCCGCGCTGCGCGCGAAGCTCGGCGTCTACGTCTCGATGGGCAACCACGACTACTTCGGCGAGGGCGAGCCGCTCGTCTCGATGCTGCGCGAGCGCGGCGTTCGCGTGCTGCGCAACGAAGGCACGGCCGTCGGGCGCGATGGGGGGCGGCTCTGGCTCGCCGCGATCGATGACGTATGGACCCGGCGCGACGACCTCGACCGCGCCCTCGAGGGCCGGCCTCGCGAGATGGCGACCGTGCTGCTCGCGCACGACCCGGTGCGGTTCGACGCAGCGGCGGAGCGGGGGATCGAGCTCGTCCTGAGCGGACACACGCACGGCGGGCAGGTGGCCATGCCGTTCCTGTCGCGCACGATCAGCCTCGCGAGCCTGGCGCACAGGTACAACCTCGGCTTCTACCGCCGGGGCCGATCGACGCTTTACGTCCACCCGGGGCTCGGCACCACCGGTCCGCCGATGCGCCTGGGGGCGGCGCCCGAAGTTACGATCCTCGTCCTTCGAGCCGGGTAAACGTCCTTCCCGCTCACTGGCAGCCGCACGTCAGACCGAGGCACTGGCACGTGAGGGTCTGCGCCGTGCAATCCAGGCACGTGATGCCGTCCGACTCGACGCCGCACGTGGTGTCCGTGTAGTTCGGCGGCTGGCACACGCCGGTCGCGTCGCAGCAGCCCTGGCAATTGTTGATGTTGCACCCGCCGCCGCCGGGGCCCGAGCCGGGGCCCGAGAGCGAGCACCGGCCGCTCTGGCACGTCTCGCCGTTCGTCGTGCAGTCGCGGCAGGAACGACCGGCCGTGCCGCACGCCGTGTCGCTCTCGGTCGTGACGCAGGTTCCACCCTTGCAGCAGCCCGACGCGCACGTCGCGAGGCTGCAGCCTCCGCCCCCGCCGCTGGTCCCGCTCGAGCCGCCGCTGCTGCTCCCGCTCGAGCCGCTGCTGCTGCCGCTCGAGCCGCCGCTGCTGCTGCTGCCGCCGCCCGACTTGCACATCCCCGCCGAGCAAACTTGCCCGTTCGTCGTGCAGTTCTGGCAAGCGACTCCGCCCATCCCGCACTGGGCGTCCGTCGCCGACGAGATGCAGGAGGGTCCCAGGCAGCACCCGCTGCACACGCCGCAGCCACCCGTGGGCGTGCCGGAGTCCTGGAGCGACCCGCTTCCGCTCGCGCCGCCCCCGCTTCCGCTGCTTCCGCTCGTGCTACCGCTTCCGCTGCTTCCGAAACCGCCGCCGTTTCCGCTCGAACTTCCGCCGGAGCTTCCGCTGCCCCCACTCGTGCTGCTACCGCCCGTCGAGCTCCCGCTGCTCCCGGTGCTGCCGGGCGAGTCTTTGCCCGAGGCGTCGCCGCTCGAGGTGCCCGAGTCGGACCCCATTTCGTAGAACGCGCCCGGATCCGAACTGCCTGCCGCACACGCGACGAAGGCAGGAAACGCGAGAAGCAGGGAGACGCGGAGAATCCCAAATTTCGGGCTGCGCATTGGTAGATCCTACTTTCCTTGCCGCCTTTGAGCGGCCGTTTGAGCAAGAC
>CALKVG010000381.1 GCA_937998045.1 uncultured Myxococcales bacterium | reverse complement strand
TAGTACTGGTCGGCAGCGCCCGCGAAGCCGATCTGAGCGAGCACGGCGACCGCAAAGAAGTCGTCCTGCTGATCCACCCGCATGTCGAATTCCAACGTGCCCTGAAATTGGTTCGTCCCCGAGAGCGAGAACGTGCGGTAGACCCCGACGTTGACCATGCCGTTCTGCGCGCCCACCGACTTCGTCGTCAGCGCCGCCGGATACGACGTGAACTCGCTCTCGCTGAGCGAGACGGCTCCCGACGCCGTGTCGACGTAACTCCAGCCGGACCCGTACGACCCCTCGTCGAAGTCCTCGCAGAAGAGGGGCTGTGGGCTGCGGGTCGAGCAGAACGTCTCGTAGTAGTTGTCCGTGAGCCCGACGATGCGGTCGCAGGCGAGCGCGGGGCCGACGGCGAGCGCACCCGCCGCTGCAACCAGGCACCGCCTGGCGGCGACCGCGAGGCGCCGCGCCTCCATCCGGAATTTCACGGCGGGCAGTGTAGCTTGGAGCGGCGTCCGTGCCGCCCGTTCTCCGTCCTCACATCCAGGCTTCGACGCCGAACGTCACGGTGACCGCGTCGTCCAGCGTGGTCACGTACCGGACGAACCGTTCGCAGATCGCCGCCGGGACGTGCGCGCTGGCGGCGAGATCGGCGCGGTTCTCCGCGGGCATGACCATGCGGCGCAGGTTCCTGTGGTACGCGCCCTTCACCTTGTACGCGGCGTCGCCGACGCTGCGGACGATCAGGGCGTCGTGCGAATCGGCGATGAGGACACCGGTGAACGCGACGTCCTGGGGAACGGGCTTCTGCAGGAACACGCTGAGGAACGCGAGCGCGGTCGGTAGCCCGGCGCTGGGGCCTCCCGACGGCTCGTCCTCCTTCGTGACCTTGTAGGTGTACTGGTAATCGAAGATGTCGCTCGTCTGCTGGGGGAAGCGCGACCGGGCGTATTCGCGCACGGCGAAGAAGGTGTTGCGCACGTGCTGCTTCATCTCGAAGGTGACGTTGCCGAGGATGTCGTCGCTCGCGAGGAACCCGCCGCGCCCGGGCGCGACCGGCCGGCGATCGGCCCACACCTGGTGAATGAGGCCCTTGGTCTTGCCGACGAACTGGTAGACGGCGGCCGCTAGGACACGACCCACCGGCCGCGCGTCGCGCAGCGCGGCGTCCGTGAGCGCCTGCGCGCGCTCGGCGCAGCGGGCCGCCTCCTCGGTCTCGCCGAGGACGCTGCGCAGCGTGGCCATCTCGCGCCAGGCCTCGGCGCGCAACGGAGTCGCTCGCAGCTGCGCCTCGAGCTCCTGGGCGAACCCCTTGCCCGCGAGCGCCCGCGCGGCGACGGCGCGAAGCTGCGGCGCGCCGGTGCGCTCGCAAGCGCGGAGCAGAACGCTGACGACGCGCCGGTCGGGAGCGGCCGGGTCGATCACGCGCGCGAAGCGAGCCGCGGCGGACGCGGCGAAGCCCTCGAGGACGTCGAGCTCCGCGAGGTACGACTCGTCGATGGCCTGCGGCGAACCGGCGGCGAACAGCTCCCGCGCCTTGCGGGCGTCGCCGTTCAAGAACGCGAGGAGCGCGCGCTCGCGCAGCTGGACCCCGGGCGGCGGCTCGTCTTCCTGGGGAGTGCCGGCCGCCGACCTCTCCAGCGGAACGCGCGTCGCCGCACGCTCGCGCAGCGGTTCGCACAGACGCGCGATCCACTCGAGCGGTACGTAGCGCGTCGCGCCGACGCGAACGACGTCGGCGGGCGTCGGCCGGTGCATCCGCTGCTCGAACGACTCCAGCCAGCGCCGCTCGTAGGCCTCCGCGCGCTCGCCGTCGCCGAGCCGCCGGTAGATGCGCGCGAGGCGCGGCAGCGCGCTCATCTTGCCGTAGCTGCGCTCGAGGAACCGGAAGACGTGCGCCGCCTTCTCGAGGCGGTCGCGAGTACCCATACGCTCGTAGACGCGGGCGAGCGCCAGCACGCGATCGGTGTCCGTCTCGAATCCCCGCTCGTTGCCGAGCCCCTCGAGCGTCGTACACGCGACCTCGAGGTCGCCACTCAGCTCGGCGATCCAGGCGCGCGCCAGGACGGCGAGCTTGTAGAGCATCGGGTCCTGGGTTCGCCAGCGATGGGCGAGGCCCTCGCAGATGGCGTAAGCCTCGTCCACGCGCCGCGCGAGGAAGGCGTGGAAGGCTGCCTCGAGCTGCAGGTGCGCGGTCGGCTTGTGGACGAGCTGGCCGGGGCCGAGCGCGACGTATTCGCCGGCGCCGCGTTCGGGGTCGCGCGCGAGCTGAAGGATGCTGCCGAGGTACATGAGCGCCCGCTCGTTGTGCGGCGAGCCGGCGTGGATCTGCGCCCAGAGCGCCACCGCCTGGGACAGCTCGCCCCGCACGTGCTTGATCTTCGCGAGCAGATTGACGGCCGTCAGATCCTCGGGGTGCGCGTCGAGCAGCTCGGTGACTTCCCTCTCGGCTTCGGAGAGCTCACCGAGTTCGACGAGCAACTGCGCGTGCTGCACGCGGGCGACGGGCGCGGGTGTGGAGCGGCGGCCTTCGGACACAATGTAACTGTTAGCGACGCTCCGGCGAATCGCGAGCGGGCTCGGGTGATCACGAAGGCGGCTGAACCGGCGCCGTGAACGTGGTGAGGGGCAAAATGCTCCGGTCGTTCGTGAAGTACCCGCTCAAGCCGACGAAGATGAGCTGCTGAAGAAAGGGCGGACTGTAGAGCCCTGGAGTATCGAATGTCGCGTAACGAACGTCGTAACCTGCGACCAGCCCCAGCCAGCGACTCACGGCGTAGCGAGCCTCGCCGCCCGCCGCGTAGAGCGCGAGATCGGTGGACTGGCCGACGCCGGTAATCAGACTCGAGTACGAGAACTGCGCGCGCGCGACCATGGCGAAGTTCTTCCAGTGGCCGACCGGATGGGGAACGCCGATGGCGAGCAGGCTCGCGTTGCCGGTGGGCCCGGCTCCGAGGCGCGGATTGATCGTGCCCCAGGTGTATCCCCCCGTCGCGATGAGATCGAAGAACGGTCTCGTGTAGTAGAACTCCGCCATACCGGACGGAGCGAGGATTGGGCGCTGATCGATGTCCCGCGGCGGCGCGGAGGCGAGGACCCCTCCGGCGCGGAGGACGGTCGAGATCTCCTGCGTGACGTGGTACGTCCACCCGGCGAGGCCGGTGAGGAATGCCTGCTTGTCCGGCCCGATGTTCCGCGGCGGGTTCTGCGTGAGATCGAGCACGAATAGATTCAGCGAGTACTGATAACGGAGCATGATGTCGCCCGCCGAGCGCAGCGAGAAGTCCTTGTTCAGATCGGTCTCGGCGTAGGGCATCACGTAGTCGAGCCCGCGGTGCTCGGACATCTGGCCGCTGGGGAGCAGAATGGGCGCCGAGTGCAGCGTGCCCGAGACGGTGGCGCCGACCGACTGCGTGAGCCGCCAGTTGGGCGAGAGCTGGTGAGCGAACGTGAACGAGCCGTCGTTCAGCCAGTAGGTGCTCCGCAGCTGGGTCGGATCGAAGGCGAAGATCGTCCCGTCGGTGACGTGCGCGGCGTTGAACGACGTGATGGCGCCGCCGTCGAAGATCGTGAGCGACGTTCGCTTGCCCAGGGTGACGTGCGACGAGATCGACCCGTTGAGGGCGCCGTCGTCGGACTGCGACTCGGGTTGCAGGGGCTCGTAGTGCTCGCCGCGCGCGTCGAGGTTGACGATCGTGCGGTCGGTATCGCGCCCGAGGAAGCGCAGCTCGATGTTGGCGTCGGCGCCGGTGAAGGGCGACGGATGGCGGCGGATGACGGGGAGGGAGGGGTCGTCCTGAGCCTGGTAGGTGTTCGTGTTGTATCCCTCGACGACCGCGACTCGCCCCACGACGTCGGTGTCGAGCACGACGGGCAGCGCAAACAATCAGAGCTCCCCGGGGGCGAGGTGCTCGGCGTCGCCGCCGTAGAGGCGCTCGTAGGCGTCGGTCATCCGATCGATCGAGAAGCTGGCGAGGGCGTGACGGCGGGCGGCGCGACCCATCGAGCGGCCGCGCTCGGGGTCGTGGATGAGCGCGGCAAAGCACTCGCGGAGTGCGGCTTCGTCGCCAGGTGGCACGAGCACGCCACAGTCGGAGGGCACCGAGCTCGGCAAGCCTCCCACGGCGGTGGCGACGACAGGCAGCTCGGTCGCCATCGCCTCGGGCACGGCCAGCGGGAGGCCCTCCGTGCGGGACGAGAGCGCGAAGAGGTCGAACCCGGCGAGCAGCGCGCTGACGTCGCCGCGCTCGCCGGTGAGCGTCACAAGAGATCGCTTGTCGTCGGGGATCGCTCGGGCGATGTCCGCGCGGCTGGCTCCGTCGCCGACGAGGACGAGGCGGACGCGGTCTGCGAGGAGCGGAGCCATCGCTCGAACGAGCAGCGGGTAGTCCTTCTCGGGCGCGAGCCGTCCCACGGAGCCGACGACGAATGCGTCGAGCGGGATGCCGAGCTCGGCGCGCACGCGAGCTCGTACGGCGGGGGCCGCGCCGAACGCAGCGAGCGGAATTCCGTTGGGCACGACGTGGAGCCGGCCGCGCGGAACGCGCTCCTTGGTCCTCGCGATCGCTGCGGTTTCCGCGGACACCGCGACGAGCGCGTCCAGCGCCCAGACCAGCCCCCGCGCTGCCCATAGCCCCTTGCGACCGTAGTGATTGGCCCCGTGCTTGGTGTGCACGCGCCGTGGCACGCGCGCGACGACGGCCGCCGGGAGAGCGTGCAGCAGCGGTGCGGGGTTGTGTGTGTGCACGACGTCGGCGCGCAGCTTGAAGAAGAGCGTCGCGAGGCGCGCGAGCAGGGAGGGATCGGCTCCCCCCTGCGATCGCGTCGCGTCGTACACGGGCACTCCGCGCGCTTCGGCGCGCACGCGGCCTCCGGGCGAGAGACTCACGATCGCGGGGTCGTGCCCCCGGGCCGCGAGCTCGTGGGACAGCTGCACGACGAGTCGCTCCTGCCCCCCGATGCCGAGCCCTTGCACGACGTGGACGATGCGCATTCGGATCGAGGGCCCCAGGTTGCATGCAGCATGCGCAGCATGCGCGTCGCCGTCGTCACCAAGATCTTCCCGAGCTCGCTGGAGCCGCTCAGCGCGCCCTTCAACCGGCTGCAGATTGGCGAGCTCGCCAGGACGTGCGACGTCGAGGTGCTCGCCGCGGTGCCCCACGTCCCGCTGGCGCGGGTCGTGTCGGTGCCGGCGCGCGCCGCGCGACTGGCGGCCCTGCCTCCGCGCGAGCGCCTGCACGGCGTCGACGTCACGTACGTGCGCCAGCTCTACGTACCGCGCGTCGGGACCTCCGTCGCCGTACCGCTGTACCTGGCGTCGCTCTGGCCGCATCGTGACGCGCTCCGCGCCGCGGACGTCGTCCTCGCGGCGTGGGCTTACCCGGACGCCTGCGCGGCGGTCCTCGCGGCGCGCGCGCTGGGGAAGCCGTGCGTCATCAAGGCGCACGGCACCGACGTCAACGTCGTCCTTCGCCGTGGATTGGCGCGCAGCATCGCTTCGCTCGTCCTTCCGTACGCGGACGCTGCGGTGGCCGTCTCCCGGCCGCTCGCCGAGGGGCTCGTCCGCCTCGGCGTACCGCGCGAGCGCGTATTCCACGTCCCGAACGGGGTGGACGCGGCGCTCTTCTTCCCGCAGGACCGCGCGGAGGCGCGACGAGCGCTCGACGTGCCGGCCGATGCGCGACTCGTGCTGTTCGTGGGTCGGCTGGAGCCGCAGAAGGGAATCGGCGAGCTCCTCTCGGCGTTCGAGGGGCTCCGCGCGCGCGTTCCCCGCGCGATGCTCGCGCTCGTGGGCGACGGAGTCTCGCGCGACGAGGTGCGCGCGCGCACGGCCGCGTGGGGCCCTTCGGCGCTGCAACTCGGCCCGCTGCCCCACGAACAGGTCGCGGCGTGGATGGCGGCGTGCGACGTGCTCACGCTCCCG